>JAGWRJ010000769.1 GCA_028869725.1 Alphaproteobacteria bacterium
CCTGGCGGTCGCACCTCTGCTCTTCATGCTGACGCTACTATCGCCGGATAAGGGACCGCATTCGGGCTGGAGCGCAGTGTGGGCCCTGGGAACCGGACTTCTGGAGTTCGCGCTTCTGGTCGGTCTCGGGCGGCTGGTGCTCAAGCCTCTGTTCCGCCTGGTGGCGCAGACTAAGAGCAGCGAATTCTTTGTTGCGGCTTCGCTTCTTGTTGTCATCGGGGCAGCTTCGGCGACCGCCGCGCTCGGTCAATCCATGGCGCTGGGCACCTTCATCGCCGGTTTGCTCCTTGCGGAAACAGAGTTCCGGCGCCAGGTCGCCATTACGATCGAGCCGTTTCAGGGACTGCTTCTTGGTCTGTTCTTTGCCGCGGTCGGTGCGCGCCTGGACTTCAACCAGATCGCGGCGGCTCCGGGCCTTTTGCTCGGCCTTGTCGCGGGGATCGTGATCATCAAGATGCTGGTAATCGCGCCCCTTTCACGCCTGGCGGGCATGCCTGGCGCGGTCGCGGCGCAGACAGCACTGATCCTGGCGCCCGCCGGCGAATTTGCCCTTGTTCTGATTGGTCAGGCGATTACCCGGCACATCGTTGCTCCCGCTACCGGAACCAATGCGCTCATTGCTGCCACGATCACGATGTTCGCCATTCCGCTGCTGGTGCGTCTGTCCGAGCGCTTCAAGCTGCACGTCAGTGAAGAGGCGATACTTGCCAAGGCGCTGCCTGCGCCCGAGGACGTACGCAATCGTGTCCTGATCGTGGGCTACGGGCGGGTGGGGGAACTGGTTGGCCAGATGCTAAGCCGGCACAGCATCGACTTTATCGCCATTGACGCGCAGGCCGGACTTGTCGCCCGTGAACGACGTACTGGTGCGCCAATTTTCTTTGGTGATGCGCGACGCATTGAGCTGCTGCGTCACTGTGGTATTGCCGAGGCCCGGGCTCTGGTTGTCACCATGGACGATGCGACGGCCGCCGATGCCGTCGTCTCGGCAGCCCGTGCGGAACGGGCGGATCTGACCATCGTGGCGCGGGCACGCGACGCGGAGCACGCAAGGAGGCTCTATAGGCTCGGTGTGACAAGCGCCGTGCCTGAGACCATCGAATCGAGCCTTCAGCTGAGCGAAGCGCTGCTAGTTGACATCGGTGTGCCGATGGGGCCGGTGATTGCTTCGGTTCATGAGATGCGCGATGAATTCCGCACGCTTCTGCAGACCCCGACGGGCGGTTAAGCCTATCAGTTGGCGGCCACTGCGCTATCGGTAGCGGCAGAACGCGTATTCAATCAGGCGGTTGCGGCTGCCCGAAGTGACGGTAGCGTTTCCCGGTTTCAGCGTAAGGAGGCCATCGATGAAACTTAAGATGTGGCAGGTGGATGCCTTTGCGCAGCGTTCCCTGGAAGGAAATCCAGCTGCGCTCGTACCCTTGGAGAGCTTCATCGCGACGGGACTGATGCAGAAGATTGCCAATGAAAACAACCTCGCGGAGACGGCATTCTTCGTACGTACCGGCAAAGGCCAGTATGATCTCAGGTGGTTTACGCCGCAGACAGAGGTCGATCTGTGCGGTCACGCCACCCTCGCCTCCGCGCACCTGATTTTCACCCAACTTGATCCGACGCTGGATCAGGTCAGCTTTGCCACGCGCTCGGGCACGCTCTCGGTGATGCGTGGACACGATGGCTGGAATGACATGTCACTGCCTGCGGATCCGCCGACGCCCTGGGCAAACCAGAGTTTTGCAGCGGACCTGGGTGCAGCGTTCGGCGTGGAGCCGCCGCGTGAACTCTATAGGGCCCGCTATGTGATGGCGGTCTGGGATGAGCCTCAGAGCGTCGCGCGTATCGAAGGGCCGGGAAAAATCGGGGCGCTGATGCGCGCACAGGGAATGTGGGGGCTCATCGCGACTGCCAGGGGCGGCGGTGATTACGACTTTGTCTCACGCTTCTTTGCCCCCGACAAAGGTGTGCCCGAGGATCCGGTGACAGGGTCTGCGCATTGCTGTCTGACGCCCTTCTGGGCCCGCAGGCTGGGCAAGAAAGAGCTCTATGCCCGTCAGATTTCAGCGCGCGGCGGCAATCTGAGATGTACGGACGCCGGAGCACGTACCATCCTGAGCGGGCCATGTGCGATTTACATGGAAGCCGACATCTTTCTGTAACACCGCGTTACCGCGGTGCGCGGCGCTAAGAAACGATTAGGACTTGATGCGCGCGCAGATGCGCGCAGGTAACGAGCGCCGTAACCTTTAAACGTGCATCCGCGCCAAACTTGCAATTGACCGCGCGGACTGATGCGCCTATAAGAGCGGTGGGCCACGCCCCCCCAACGGGGCGCTTCATTCTGTGAGGAATGACTATGACCGGAAATCGTCCGGCCGTGCGCCCTGCACGGCCTTTTTTTTCGTCCGGACCCTGTGCCAAGCGGCCGGGCTGGACCTTGGATGCGCTCAAGAATGCCGTGATTGGCCGTTCGCATCGCTCCAAACCTGGAAAAGCCAAACTGAAAGAGGCAATTGACCGCACGCGCAAGCTGCTCAATGTGCCCGATACGCACCGCATTGCCATTGTTCCGGCGTCGGACACGGGTGCCGTGGAAATGGCGATGTGGTCGCTGCTGGGACCGCTTCCGGTCGATGTCTTTGCCTGGGAAAGTTTCGGCGAGGACTGGGTTACGGATGCGGTCAAGCAGCTCAAGCTCAAGGACGTTCATCTCTTCAAGGCCGACTATGGAGCCCTGCCGGATCTCAGGCAGCATCATCCCAATCATGACTGTGTCTTTCTTTGGAATGGCACGACGTCGGGTGTGCGGGTGCCGGATGGCGCATGGATTTCGGAGGACAGGCTGGGACTCACGATCTGTGATGCCACGAGTGCGGCATTCGCGATGGACCTGCCGTGGGACAAGCTCGATGCAACGACATTTTCCTGGCAGAAGGTGCTGGGCGGCGAGGCGGCGCACGGCATGCTGATCTTGAGCCCAAGAGCGGTGGCCCGGCTTGAAGCCTATTCACCGCACTGGCCGTTACCCAAGATCTTCCGCATGACGAAATCGGGCAAGTTGATCGAAGGCCTGTTCGAAGGCGAGACCATCAATACGCCGTCCATGCTGGCGGTCGAAGACTATCTGGACGCGCTCTCCTGGGCCGAGGTTTTGGGTGGGCTGCCGGCACTCAAGGCGCGCGCAGCGGCTAACGTGGCAGTGATCGAAAAACATGTTGGGCAGTCGCAGTGGCTGCGGTTTCTGGCGGCTGATCCACACATCCGTTCCAACACGAGCGTGTGCCTGAAGATCGTTGATCCCTGGTTTGCCGCGTTGGACGACAAGGCCCAGGCTGAGGCAGCGAAGAAGCTTGCGAGTCTGCTCGAAAAGGAAGGGATTGCCTTTGACATTGCCTCCTATCGCGCCGCGCCGCCGGGCTTGCGCATCTGGTGTGGCGCCACGGTGGAAGAGGCAGACGTAACCGCATTGATGCCTTGGCTCGACTGGGCCTTCGGCCAGATCAAGGAGAGTTGAGTGATGGCCAAGGTTCTGATTTCGGACAAACTTTCGCCGGCGGCAGTCGCTATTTTCAAGCAGCGCGGCATTGAGGCGGACGTCAAGACCGGGCTCTCGAAGGAGGAGCTCATCGCCATCATTGGCGAATACGATGGACTTGCCATTCGTTCGGCCACAAAGGTCACGGCTGATGTGCTGAAGGCTGCGAAGAATCTCAAGGTTGTAGGCCGCGCCGGCATCGGCGTCGATAATGTCGATATTCCGGCTGCTACTGCCGCGGGCGTCATCGTCATGAATACGCCCTTTGGCAATTCCATCACCACAGCCGAACATGCCATTGCGATGATGATGGCGCTGGCCCGTGACATTCCAGCAGCCAACGCTTCGACCCAGGCCGGAAAATGGGAAAAGAACCGGTTCATGGGCGTGGAGCTCTATGGCAAGATCCTGGGTCTGATCGGCGCTGGCAATATCGGCTCGATCGTAGCTGATCGTGCGCGCGGTCTTAAGATGCACGTAGTCGCGTATGACCCCTACCTGTCCGTGGAACGGGCGAGCGAACTTGGGGTCGAAAAGGTAGAGCTCAACGAGCTTCTGTCCCGGGCCGACTTCATTACCTTGCACACGCCGCTGACGGCCGAAACCCGTAACATCCTGTCGGCAGATGCCTTGCAGAAGACCAAGAAGGGTGTGCGCATCATCAATTGCGCGCGCGGTGGCCTGGTCGACGAGCTGGCGCTCAAGGCCGCGCTTGAATCAGGTCATGTCGCAGGTGCTGCACTCGATGTGTTCGAGGAGGAGCCGGCCAAGTCCAACGCTCTGTTCGGAAGTGAGAAGCTCATCGCCACCCCGCATCTGGGTGCATCCACCGTCGAGGCGCAGGAGAATGTAGCGCTGCAGGTTGCCGAACAGATTTCCGATTACATTCTGACCGGCGCCATCGTGAATGCTCTGAACATGCCGTCGATTTCCGCGGAGGAGGCACAGAAGGTGCGTCCGTGGATTTCACTTGCCGAAAAGCTTGGCGCGTTTGTCGGACAGTTGACCGGAACCAGCATCCACAGTCTTGATCTTCTTTATGAAGGCATTGCTGCGGAGCTGAACCTGCGGGCTCTGACGCAGGCTGCGGTGATGGGTCTTTTGCACCCGACCCTCAGCGAGGTGAACATGGTCAATGCGCCTTTGGTAGCCAAGGAACGTGGCATCACGGTCAGCGAAACGCGCCGTCCCCGCCAGGGGGTCTATGAAGGCTATATCAAGGTGACCGCAAATCTTGCCGATGGCTCGACGCGCAGGGTGGCCGGTACGGTGTTCGCAGATGGCCGTCCGCGCCTCATCCAGGCCAAGGACATCAACATGGACGCCGAATTCGCCCCGCACATGCTTTACGTGATCAATGAGGACAAGCCCGGCTTCATCGGCAAGCTCGGCACGCTCCTGGGTGAATCCGGCGTCAATATCGCCAACTTCAATCTGGGGCGCAGTGCGCCAGGGGCCGACGCGATTGCACTCGTTGAGGTGGACGGTCGGCTCGACGGCAAGGTTCTGGCTGCGATCGCAAAATTGCCTCTGGTGAAGGACGCCAAGGCACTGGCCTTCTAGCTCGGCTCTTGTCATGGCGCGCCTTGATCCCCACGTGAGGGTAAGGGGGAGCCATGACGGGATATGTTCTTGGCATTGAGCTGAGCTGGGCGGCCTGGTACGCGAGCTGGATCGTTGCGGCTTGGTTCACGGCGCCAGTGGTCAAGCGCTCGCCGGCCACGGTCGTCGCCTATGTGCTTGAACTGCCGGGGTTCTTCCTTCTGCTCGCTGTTGCCCCGAGGGGCATGCTGAACCTTCCCCTGTGGCAGCCCTCTGCCACCTTGGGCTGGGTACTCTTCGTCCTCAACCTGCCGGGCTTTGCCTTTGCCTGGTGGGCCCGGTGGACACTCGGCCGATTGTGGTCGGGCACCATTACCCGCAAGGAAGATCATCATCTTGTCGACAGCGGACCTTATGGCCTGGTGCGTCATCCCATCTATACCGGGCTCATGGCGAGCGTGGCGGCGACGGTGGCGGCCAAGGCAACCCCCATTGCGGTGATGGGCGGGCTGTTGCTTGTGATCGGCTGGACCATCAAGGCACGTCTCGAAGAGCGCTTTCTGGCCACGGAGCTTGGAGCGTCCGCCTATGAGGCCTATCGGGCGCGGGTGCCGATGCTCATTCCCTTCGGGACAAGATCTGGAACGATGCCATGAGCTTTCCATTCACGTTTCCGCCAGCACGCCCTCTTGGCACGATCGGCGATCTGTGGGTGCTCTGGGGGTTGAGCTGGCTCCTTGCTGCCCCTTTTGCCGCGCGCCCGACAAAGCGCTCCAGGTGGATGGTGGTGCCGGTTGGGGTGATTGCAACGCTTGCCTATCTCTTTGGGCGTCGCTTGGGGCAGGGGCTGCAAAGCCCGTTATGGCCGGTACCGCAGACGCTGGGCTGGCTGCTTGCCGGCTTGGTCCTGTCCGGCATCGCCTTTGCCTGGTGGGCACGCCTGACGCTGGGGCGGTTGTGGTCCGGACTGATCACCCTGAAAGAGGGCCACACCATCATCGATCACGGACCTTATGGTCTTGTGCGCCATCCGATCTACACGGGTATCCTGCTTTCGGCAGCGGCAACCGCCCTTGCCATGCCTTCCGTTTTTGCCTTTGCAGTGCTTGGCGCGATTTTGGTCACGCTCACCACGAAGGCCTGGGCGGAGGAGCGCTTTCTTTGCCAGGAACTGGGTGAAGAAGCCTACGCAGCCTATCGCGCTCGGGTTCCGATGCTGGTGCCATTTTTACCGAAATAGACCTCGCACCTGCGTGCGCTTTCGGACTATAAGTCGCCACCGTGCCCGGGCGGAGCGCCAGGGCGTCTTCTATCCGGGTACGGTAAAAAATGTCGAATGTGGCCGTGATCGGCGCCCAATGGGGCGACGAAGGCAAAGGCAAGATCGTCGATTGGCTGAGTGCGCGCGCCGATGTCGTGGTGCGCTTCCAGGGCGGGCACAATGCCGGCCACACCCTCGTCATTGATGGTGTCACCTTCAAGCTCAGTCTGCTGCCCTCAGGTGTCGTGCGCCCGGGCAAGCTTGCAGTCATCGGCAATGGTGTGGTGGTTGATCCCTTCGCCTTTGCTGCCGAAGTCGAGCGCCTGCGCGGGCAGGGCGTGATGATTGCGCCCCAAAGTCTCGTAGTGGCGGAAAACGCCACCCTGATCCTGCCGCTGCACCGCGATCTCGACGAGGCGCGGGAAAATGCCGCCAGCGCCCAGGCGATCGGTACCACCAAGCGTGGCATCGGTCCGGCCTATGAGGACAAGGTGGGACGACGCGCACTGCGTGTCGTCGATCTGCGCGATCTGCAAAGCCTGCCGGCCAAGATTGAACGTCTTCTGTCCCATCACAACGCGCTGCGTCGGGGCATGGAGCTGGGCGAGATCAAGGTCGAGGACGTGCTCAATCCGCTCAAAGAAGTGGCTGCGAAAATCCTGCCCTTTGCCGGTTGCGCCTGGCGGCGTCTTGATGAGGCCCGCAGGCAGGGCAAATGGATCCTGTTCGAGGGCGCCCAGGCCGTGCTGCTCGATGTCGATCACGGCACCTACCCCTATGTGACCTCGTCCAATACCGTTGCCGGACAGGCAGCGGCCGGGGCGGGGGTCAGCCCGCGTGATATCGGCTACGTGCTAGGTATCGCCAAGGCCTACACCACCCGCGTCGGGCAGGGACCGTTTCCGACCGAACTCACCGATGCAACCGGAGATGAACTCGGGCGCCGTGGCGCCGAGTTTGGCACCGTGACGGGGCGCAAGCGGCGCTGCGGCTGGTTCGATGCCGTGCTGGTGCGCCAGACCGTCATCACCGGTGGCATCGATGGCATTGCGCTGACCAAGCTCGATGTTCTGGACGGCTTTTCCGAAATCCGGCTGTGCACGGGCTACCGCCTTGACGGCACGTTGATTGATCATCTGCCCGCCGATGCGCTGGAGCAGGCGCGCTGCGAGCCTGTCTACGAGGTCATTGAAGGCTGGTCTCAGTCCACGCGTGGCGCGCGCAGCTGGGCCGATCTGCCAGCCCAGGCCGTCAAATATGTACGGCGTATCGAGGAGCTGATTGGCGCACCGGTGGCGCTCCTGTCGACGAGCCCGGAACGCGAAGACACCATCTTGGTGCACGATCCGTTCGTCGCCCGCTAGCCAGGACAGGGTGACGTCGGTTCCCCCTTGCCTTTGCGCGTGAAAGCCCGGCAGGGTGGCTCTGCACATATTTTCCGAAGGTCCAGCCATGCTCAAGACCCGTTTCACCGAAATGTTTGGCGTCGAGACGCCGATCACCTGTGGCGGCATGACCCGTGTGGGCAAAGCCGAACTGATTGCTCCCGTCGCCAATGCCGGAGCGTTGGGTTTTTTGACCGCGTTAACTCCGGGCTCGCCGGAAAAGCTGGTCGCCGAGATCAAGAAGACCCGGGAGATGACCGATAAGCCCTTCGGCATCAATCTGACCATTCTGCCCACGATCACACCGGTGCCCTATGACGAATACCGCCAGGTGATCATCGAAAGCGGCATCAAGGTGGTTGAGACCGCCGGGAACAATCCGGCGCCACATCTTCCTGCCTTCAAGGCGGCGGGCGTCAAGGTCATTCACAAATGCGTCGCAGCCCGCCATGCGCTGAAGGCCGAAAGCATCGGCGTGGACTGTGTCTCCATCGACGGCTTCGAGTGCGCAGGTCATCCCGGCGAAGATGACATTGGCGGCATGGTGCTGTTTCCGATCACTGCTGAAAAACTCAAGATTCCGGTGATCGCCTCGGGCGGCATTGCCGACGCACGCGGCCTTGTTGCCGCCCTCGCCCTTGGCTGCGAGGGTGTCAATATGGGCACCCGCTTTATGGCCACCAAGGAAGCGCCGATCCATCAGCAGGTGAAGGAAGCCTTGGTCGCCAATGACGAGCGTGCCACCGACCTCATCTTCCGCACGTTGCACAACACGGCCCGCGTCGCGCGCAACAAGGTGAGCCAGGAAGTGGTCGCCATCGAGCGCCGTGGCAATGCCTCCTTTGATGACGTGCGCGAACTGGTTGCCGGCACGCGTGGCGCCAAGGTCTATGATTCCGGTGATACCGATTACGGCATCTGGTCCGCTGGCCAGACCCAGGGACTGATCCACGATATTCCAAGCTGTGCCGAACTTGTGGCGCGGATCGTGAGCGAAGCTGAAAAAATCATTCGCAGCCGCCTGAACGCCACCCTGGCCTAATGCCCGTGATGCGTGCCGGGTGCTGCCCGGCGCGTGCCGCGGTGCCTGTGCGCTCCAGGTTTGTCGGGCGCAAAGGCATGATTGAGCGGCCCATGACCGTGACCGAGACCCGGGGCCGTGCGGATGGCGCCCTGCAGATAGCGACGTGCGCGTGCCACGGCTTGGGGCAGGACAAGCCCTTCGGCGAGGCCGCAGGCAATGGCTGTCGCGTAGGTGCAGCCGGTGCCATGGGTGTGGCGCGTTTTGAGGCGGGCAAAATCATAGCGCGCAATGCCACCTGACCAGACGAGGACATCTTCAAGCACGGGCTTTGTACTGTGTCCGCCCTTGATGAGGACGGCGCTGGCGCCCAGGGCGATGAGGTGTCGGGCGGCAGCTGCACGGGCCTCGCTGGATCTTGGGCGCACGCCGAGCAGAGCGTAGGTTTCAGGAAGATTGGGGGTTATGAGACTGGCCTTGGGGATGAGGCAGGTCTTGAGCGCGCTGATCGCAGCCTCAGGCAGAAGTCGCCGCCCGCTCGTCGCCACCAGCACCGGATCAAGCACGATGGGCACGCGCACCTGCGCCAGTTCGCGGGCGACGGCGCGCACGATCGCCGCTGAGCCCAGCATGCCGATCTTGATGGCATCAGCGCCGATATCATCCAGACAGGCCCTGATCTGGGCTGCGACCAGTTTGGGCGGCATCAGGGTGAGCGCGCTCAGTCCCTGGGTGTTCTGTGCAGTGACGGCGGTGACTGCCGTCATTGTGTAGATACCAAAGGCAGCGGCGGTCTTGATGTCGGCCTGGATGCCGGCCCCGCCGCCCGAATCCGAGCCGGCGATGACCAGAAGACGTTTCATGCGGCAACAGAGCGGATGGTTGCGCAGATGTCCCGCACGACTTCGCGCACGAGCTTTTCGTCGTCACCTTCGGCCATCACGCGGATGACCGGTTCGGTGCCGGACTTGCGCACGAGAATACGGCCATGGCCGTTGAGCCGTTCACTCGAGGCGGCAATCTGCGATTTGACCCGTTCGTGCTCAAGCGGCGCGGTGCCGCTAAAACGGACATTTTCCAGAACCTGGGGCAGAGGTTCGAAGAGGTGCGCCGCCTGTGAGGCGGGCTTGCCTTCTTCGGCAATGACCGCGAGCACTTGCAGAGCCGCCACAAGCCCATCGCCGGTCGTACCAAAATCGCTGAAGACGATGTGGCCGGACTGCTCGCCGCCGATATTGTAACCGCCTTCGCGCATCATCTCGATGACATAGCGATCGCCCACAGCGGCACGGCCGAGTTTGAGATTGAGACTGGCGAGGAATTTGTCGAGCCCCATATTCGACATCACGGTCCCGACCACGCCCGGGCCCTTGAGGTCACCACGCCGGCTCCAGGACTTGGCCATCAGTGCGAGGATCTGATCGCCGTCGATGATGCGGCCATGCTCGTCGCACATCACGACGCGATCTGCATCGCCATCGAGTGCGATGCCGAAATCGGCGCGCATTTCACGTACCTTGGCGGCCATGGCATGTGGTGCGGTCGAGCCGCACTCAAAGTTGATGTTGAAGCCATCGGGGTTGACGCCGAGGGGGATCACTTCGGCTCCCAGTTCCCACAGGACTGCAGGCGCGACGCGATAGGCTGCACCATTGGCGCAGTCGATGACGATGCGCAGCCCCTCAAGGCTGAGATGGCGCGGAAAGGTGCGCTTGGCGAATTCGATGTACCGCGCCTGGCTGTCGTCGACACGTTTGGCGCGACCGAGTTTGGCGGGAAGGGCAAGTCCCTCCGCCAGGCCATTATCCATCAGCGCTTCGATCTGGCGCTCGGTATCGTCGGAAAGCTTGTTGCCGTCCGGTCCGAACAGCTTGATGCCGTTGTCATGATAGGGGTTGTGTGAGGCCGAAATCATCACCCCGAGATCGGCACGCAGCGAACGCACCAGCATGGCCACAGCGGGCGTGGGAAGTGGACCGAACTGGAAGACATCCATGCCCACGGCGGTAAAGCCTGCAACAAGGGCCGGTTCGATCATGTAGCCGGACAGCCGTGTGTCCTTGCCAATCACCACCCGATGGCGGTGCTCGCCGCGGGTAAAGAGCCGTCCGGCGGCCATGCCGACCTTCATGGCGATTTCCGGGGTCATCGGAAAGGCATTGGCAAGACCCCGCACCCCGTCGGTACCGAAATATTTGCGCGACATTGCGCCCCTATCCTCTCTTGGGCCTTATGGCCCTTCCGCTGACATTCTAATCAAATGCTTCATAAGTCGTTAGCCATACCTGGTGCGGTGGCAGCATGGGGCCTTTCGAGCCGCTGCCACACCTTTGCTGCGTCGCGCAGGGCGGCCACATCGTGGGTCCGCACAAAGTCCGCTCCGCCGGCCAGCGCGAACAGCTCTGCTGCCAGGCTGGCCGGGCCGGCGGCCCGGGGCTCGGCCTTCACCAACTGGCGCAGGAAGGATTTGCGGCTCACCGAAATCAGCACCGGCCGGCCGAAGGCCGCCCTGAGTGCTCCGATCTGACGCAGCATCACAAACGAAGCCTCAGGATCGCTGCCGAGGAACATGCCCATGCCCGGATCAAGGATCAGCCGGTCGGCGTGGATTCCGGCCTGGATGAGCGCGCAAAGCCGCCGCTCGAAGAAACGGCACACGCGGTCATAGATCTCGGCGGCGGGGACGAACATCGGACGGGCAGGACCATGTCCCTGAACCGAATGCATGACGATGAGGCGGCACGAGCTTCCGGCAAGTTCGGGATAGAAGGCAGGATCGGCAAAACCCTGGATATCGTTGAGATAGCCTACATTGCGGGTAAGGGCCCAGCGCTGCACCGCCGTAGCAAAGCTGTCAATCGAGAGGCGATGGGCATCGTCCTGGAACGCGTCGACGACGCTTGCAAGGCGGGCGATTTCGAGTTCCGGCGATACTGGCAGGGCATTGGGCGCCGATGAGGCGCCGCCCAGATCAAGCACGTCCGCGCCCTCGGCAAAGAGGGCACGGGCCCTGGAAAGGGCGGCCTCAGGTGCCAGGAAGTGACCGCCGTCGGAAAAGCTGTCGGCAGTGATGTTGAGGATGCCAAAGCTCTGCATCGCCCCTCCAACCAAAAAGGGGAGGCTCTGCCTCCCCTTTGCGCGTTGCGCTGATCCCGTCAGGGGTATCCTAGAGCGTTTCATGGTTTGACGGAAGCGTAGCCGGAGTTTCGGAAGTAGTTGGAACACTCAGCCGGCTCTATGGTCGCGACCAGGGAGCCGATGTGGCGCCAGGTATCCTCGATCGTGCGCTGCTGAGCCATTCGCATCCAGTGTTTGATCTTTGAGAAGGCCTGCTCGATCGGGTTGAGATCGGGC
>JAGWRJ010000770.1 GCA_028869725.1 Alphaproteobacteria bacterium
ATAGTAGAGGCCACGCACGATCATCTGCAACAGCTGCACGATTTTGCCGGGATCGATCTTGATCTGGTGCATTTGTTGGAAGACGCCATTGATCCTTACCCATTGAGGCGGCCCATCAATTTTCAATTCATTCCACAGCCTGCGGTTTCGTTCGAGCCGTGGCCTCACTTTCTCCGAGCGGTAGAAATTAGCATCAGGATGCTTGCTGCCTATCAGGAGCGAGGACCCAACATACAGCTCAAGCCGAGACTTTTCGTTGTTGCACCTCTCGTTGTTGCACCTCCCGCAGGCGGGAACTTGCGGCAACTGCAATGCAGATGTGCGCTCAACATCCGGAAAGAATGACTGGCAGACGACGTGATCGTTTGTGGACGAGCTTCCAGGTTCGCCACAATAGGCGCAATCTTTGCCCTTATACCGTTTGCTTGCACCCATTTGCCACCACCATCCACAACTCGACTCGACACGGTGCGCGCCGCCGCTGGTAGCGGTTGGGGCTGCGAAAATCAAGAATTCCGTGCCGAGCTCAGGGCGCTAACAGCAAAGGGATGTTCCGTTGCATAATCCCGGTGCACCGTAGACCCTATGATCTACGGGTACGCACGGATCTCGACGGACGGCCAGAGCGTTGACGCCCAGGTGCGCCAGCTCCAGGCGGCCGGGGCCGGCCAAGCGTTCCTGGAGACCGCGAGCGGGGCAAAGACCGACCGGGCGCGGCGGCGCCGGGTGCTCGGCCAGCTCGCCGCCGGCGACGTGCTCATGGTGACCAGGCTCGACCGCCTGGCCCGCTCGACCCGTGATCTACTGAATACCCTCGCCTCGATCGCCGACCGCAAGGCCGGGTTCCGCTCCCTCGGCGACGCCTGGGCCGACACCACGACCGCGCACGGCCGCCTGATGCTGACCGTGCTCGGCGGGCTGGCCGAGTTCGAGCGCGAGCTGATCCGCGCCCGCACGACCGAGGGCCGCCGGCGGGCCGTGGCGCGCGGCGTGAAGCTCGGCCGGCGGCCGAAGCTCACCCCGCACCAGATGAAGGAAGCGATCAAGCGCCGTGACGCCGGCGAGCCGGTGCGCGAGATCGCCCGCACCTACAACGTCAGCCACAGCACGATATCGAGGCTGGCAGCATGAGCGAGCCGACACCCGCCTATCTCAAATGCACGGCGTGTGGCTGGTGCCACGCCGCCACGCCGCCGGGGATGCCCGCCGGCGACCGCTGCTTTCGGTGCAAGGGGCTGGTGTTTGCCGAGGTTCCGGCGGAGGAGGTGCCGCGCGGCGTTACGGTGCAGGCGCTGACTTGGCCGCCGCTTTCGCGTCCCCCGACCATCACGAAAGAGCGGCTGACGGCCGCCGACATCGAATCCCCCGGGCGAGCGCCGAAGTAACGACGGACGGCAACGGCTGCTCGATGAGCGCCCCGGCGTCTGCTCGATAATTACCGCGTATTCGATTTTGGACTATTCCAAGATCGCATGCACTGTCTCGGTGCATGATGCGCAAGAGCGTCCATACTCGGGACTACGCCATTTTCCTGGAGCTTCTGATTGAGTTCAGGCGCCGGGCGGGCCTGACGCAGGCCCAGCTCGGCCAGAAGCTTCCCTTCGAACAGCCGGCAATCAGCAAGATCGAACGGGGCGAACGTCGCGTCGACGTTATTGAATTGAAGCTGATTTGCGAACGCCTGGGCGTGTCATTGCAAGACTTCATTGATGAACTGCAAAAACGACTCGAAAAGAAGAATGCCGAATAATCTCACTCCCGACCAAGCGATGAAGATGCTCACCCGGCGCTACACGGCCGATCCCGAGGCGCTCATCGCGGTTCTCTGCCCGTTGTTGGTGCCGATCCATACGCTCGACAAAAAGGTATTCGTGGCTCCCGGTCAGACCCACGCGCGCGCCAGTTTCACCGTGAAGGTGAACGGCGAAACAAGCGGTGTGCTGGTCCGCGGCCGCACAGGCAAGTTTGTGCCTGCCGCATATGGCGGTGGCGACCCCGGATGGAAAGAGATCGCCAAAGGCCGGATTATCGACGTAGATGCCGCAACCGGCATCGCACACGGTGAGGTCTATCTTGGCTTTGGCGGACAAGCCCGAGATCTTGAGAAAGCAATCACCGAACTCACGAAAAACGATTTCCTTGAAATCGATCAATACGGTGTTGCGGCAAAGGCATTAAGCGGCCTCAGCGAATACTACCTTGTCGAAAACCTCAAAGCACGAGGCTATCACGTAGTGCGCATGCCCGAGGATATGGCCGCGCATCTTGGTTCATACATGAACTTCGATTTTCTTGTCGAACGCGACGGCATGAAGAAGCGGCTCGAAGTGAAATCTCTATGGGGCACGAACACCGCGTTTGCGCGACTGATCCACAGCACGACGACCCGTCCACAGGGACCGGAAGCAACATGGACGGCTGCACAGAGGGCCAACTATTACCCGACGAGCAGTTGCAAGTTTGCCACCCAGGACTTTTTCGCGGTCGGCATGTTCCTTCGCACCGGCAATGTTGCCGAGTTTGCGTTTGCCCGTTCGGTTCCACGCGACATGCAACCCCATGGATTGCCGCGCGCGCGCCGATATCCCGAGCATGTCAGCCAAAACCCGTCATGCAACATCGGCGACGGCACTTGGTTCGCTTCCCTCGACGAGGTTTGGAATCTGCCGTAGCTCCGGCGTTGCCCCGATCGCGGCGCAATCCAGGCTGGCGACTTCTTCAAGGAAGGCCAACTGTGCGGCTTCAAATTGCTCTTGAGCCTTCCACAGCTTCTCGGCAGATGCCGAGAAGGCCGGCACACCATCGCGCCCGATTGGCAACACAAGATCCAGGCAAGCGCCTTCCGAGATCGCCGGATACGCGATGCCGATGTTGTTCCTGATCACCTGATGGCGGACGAGATCGGTCTTGAGCAGCCATACAAGCGCAAGCGGATGGATGTTTTTGCACCGGAGGACAGCGAAGCCCGTTGAACAGATAGCGCGATCGAGGCGCGCGGGCGTGACGCCGACGCTTCCTCTTTCCGGCCGCACCGTCGAAACTAGGACATCGCCTTCACGAATAAGCTTACGCGCGCGGCTGGGAGCATCAGCGGCAGCGACCCGCTTCGATCCCACTACGCCGATGCGTGTATCTACATCCGAAATCTCGACATACTCGAAATCGGCCCAGCCCTGCCGCCGCGGATCAACCCGATCATCCACGAGGGCGGCGACATCCGACACCTTGATCAACTCGGTTTCAGGGTGGTCAACGAGCGCCGAGATATTCTCGGGCAAGCCGATATGAAAGGTAGCGTCCCACCTATTGGCCGCTTCATCGAGAGGCTTGCTGCGGCCGAGATTAGCTTTATCCCGGTCCTTATGTTCGGCTAGAAGCGCAGGTAGATCATTGCGCTCTGTCCTGACCCGCCGCCGTTGCCCGCTGCGCGTCACGACATCGAAGCCAACTTCACGCGCCTCACCAAAGTAGGTTACTCTGTTGACGACGCTGCGGTGATCCTTGCGCAGGATCAGAACCGAGGTTTTGGTCTGTGTCCCGGTTGCGCCGAAGGTGACCGGCGGCAGTGAAAATACCGCATCAATCGAGCACCGCCCGAAAAGCCAGCGACGCAGATCAGCGAACGCGTTGCGATTCACGAGGATGCTGTCAGGCACGACGCTTGCGACAATACCGCCCGGCGCAAGCCAATCTATATACCGTTCAAGGAAAAGAACCTCTGACTCTGCCCTCGTGCGTTCGCGCCCCATGGCAAAGCCTTTGAGATCATCCCCGCTGAAACTCGCACCGAACGGTGGATTCGTGAGGATCAGTTCGACCTTGCCTTCGAGAGACTTACAGAATTCGCCTTCGGCCCCGCGCTTCGCGAGCGCGTTTGCAAGCTTGAGATTTGCCGCTTCCGCTCCGAACAGGCCGAGGTTGATCATTGCCAGGCGAAGCATCCGATCCGACTTATCGATGCCGACAACATGTTGCTCGACGAAGCGCCGGAGCCATTTGTTCACGGCAGCGGCTTTGTGATGCTCTCGCATTACGCTGTGTGCGAAGCGGATGGTTTCAGCGAGGAACGACCCGACGCCACATGACGGATCGAGGATAACGCCGGCGTTGCGTGGCAGCTCCGGGTTGAGCAACCTGCTGCGCGCTTCCGGTGTCAGCGCATGAAAGCCAGCTTCAACCATGAAGCGGGTGATCTCTGGCGGCGTAAGGTATTGGCCCATTTCCTTCTCATCGACGAAGGACGTGGACATAAATCGGGAAAAGACCTCGTTGATTAGATCGTCGCGGCCGGCCTCATGCAGTTCACGAAATGCATGGGCATCCCGCTCGAATATGCTGAGCAACTGACCGGCGAACCGCTCATCGGTCTCCGCAAACGGAGAGAAGAACCGTTCAAGCGCCAATCGGCCGCCCTGACTTTCTTCCCCATTGCGTTGCGGAAGGTGAGCAGACAGAGCGTCAGTCACGAACCTGTTGAGCGTCGCCGTATCTGTTTGGCCCGTGATACGCAGATGTTCACCTATCCCACGAGCGCCGCTATCGATCGATGTGACATGTGCGAAGAACAACGCGGCGACGAGATCGAGAACCTCTTGCCGTGACGATACAGAGGCCGTGCGGTGAAATTCCTCGCGCAGGGCATGGATTGTGCCTGAGACGGCTTCCTCAAGACGTTCGAGGCGAGCATCCTGTTTCGGCTTTTCTGCCATCACCACCAGATCACCCGTGCCATCGACGAGGGCGCGCAGACGTTCAAGCTGTTGTGGGCGAGGACGTGCGTTGCCCGATTTCCAGCGCGACAGGCTAGCTGCTGTTGTTCCAAGCCGGGCGGCGGCTTGCGCGGTGTTTCCGTCGCTCGTGGCGATAAGGCGGGCGATGAGATCGGGAATCGAGGGCTGGGTCATGGCCACGATAGTGATATGCCAACACGGGATATGCAACAGCGATGTGCTGGCATTCCGTTCGCATCCGCGCGAACGGGCCGAACCATGCAGCTACGAAAAAGCCCCACCGTGTAGCCACGGCAGGGCCATTTCCTCATGACGGTCATCGCCTTCCCAGGCTGCACCGTGTGCGCAGCATAGCACGCTTCGCTGTATCGCAAGCTGACAATTTCCTTGTCTGAAAATCCTAGCGGGTGCGGGCCGGCAATGAGGCCCGCGCGCCGCAAAGCGGCGCACATGCAACGCGCTAAGCGCGAGTCTTTGCATGGCTTCGCAAGATGTTCTCGACACGACTCGCCCGAGAAGGCACGCTGTGCGTTGGCACGCGACTGATTCGGGTCGCGGGCCGAGTCGTCAACTATTCTGGAGATAGAGAAGCCCAGAAACAGCAAACCCCGCCAAGGGCGGGGCTGCATACCGGCGGAAGCCGGGGAAACTCGAATGATCTGACAGTCACGAGCGCCGAGCGTCCGCTCTTCCGGCCAGTCTGCCCACAAGCTGCCAGTCCGCTTTCGGCCAATCCCAGCCATAAGCCGGATGACCGGTTTTCAATCCGCGTGCCCCGAAGTGGACTGTCGCAAACCCACCCGTTGCGCGCGTCCGAACCCGGGACGAAGCGTCAGATTTCCACCGTCAGATCAGCTACTCATGTGC
>JAGWRJ010000771.1 GCA_028869725.1 Alphaproteobacteria bacterium
CCGGGCGTGTTCTTCAGGGCGACGCTGCGACTGGAACAGACCGGCGATTGCTACCTCGACATGGCCGGATGGAACAAAGGCTATATCTGGGTCAACGGACGCTTGCTAGGCCGCTACTGGCACATCGGCCCGCAGCAGCACCTGTTCTGTCCGGGCGTGTGGTTGCGGGAAGGCGACAACGACGTGCTGGTGCTGGACCTGCACCGCACCGAGCCAGCGCCGATTGGAAGCGTGCCGACGCTGGCTGGTGAGCGCTGACAAAAAAGCCCGACTGATGCGGCCGCCGCATTATCGAGCGGCTCCTCGTAATGGTATTTCGCAGGCTCATCCCGCGCTGAATACGGTAATGACGACTTCCGACCCGTCCGGTCAAGCGTTCGCCAATAAGATACCGGCATCCCGCCGGCAACTCTTGAGGCAACGCTCATGCTAGCAACCGAAATTTACACTTCGGATATTCCTTTTCTCTTCACAAATTTCGAGCAAGAGATCAAAGAAAAGCATTGGCTCCGCCAAGTTAAAGAGTGCAAGGCTGCCATTCGTGGCAATCCTCTGCTTAAGGCGTACCTGCAAAATGAATATGAGATTGCATACCAGCTTTCTCACATGAGCGACTTGGCTCACCAATACGGCAGCATTCCGTCTGCACATTGCATGGATCGCACGATTTACCCAGCCGTCGGGTTTATGGCTCAAGTGCTATCAGCCATCAAACAATTAGCACCAGCTGAAGCCGATCGGGTGCTAGGACGTGTAAAAGGTGCCTTCAAGAATCCAGACGATATGCGAGCGCTTCGTTTGGAGCTGACAGCGGCAACTCACTTCATTCGCAGAGGTAAAAAGGTTAGCTGGCCGGAGATAACGGACACCGGTAGGTTCGACCTCTTGGTCGAGGGCTTGGGAACTGGCGCCCTTGAGATCGAGTGCAAGTCAATCTCGATGGACAAAGGCAGGAAAATTCATCGCAGGGAAGTTTTAGACTTCTACGCGTTAGTGAAGCCTACATTCACTCGGACCATCGCCGGGCTCTCATGCGGTCTGTTTCTTGTAGTTACCCTGCCAGATCGCCTCCCCAAAGCGCATGATGGCCGCGTGGATTTAGCGAAGAGCTGTTGTGCCGCGATTTTCCATCGTGCAGATCAAACCCTTCCGGACGGGACCAACCTTCGGATGGGAGAATTTCCCCCTCAGGAGACTGGGATCGTAGCCAAGAACATGAACACGGCCGAATGCCGTGTTGCGATCGATCGAATTACCAATACGCGAAACCGCGAAGTTATGGTGTTAGGCACAGAGGCGGGTGGAGTGTTCGTGTTGGTCGTTCAAAGTGCGAAAGATGACGCATTCTTGGAAGCAATATTCAAGAGTTTGGGCAAAGCGGCTCGTGATCAGGTAAGTGGCAACAGGCCGGCTTTGCTCGTATCTGGTCTCAACGATGTGAATGACAGCGATTTACGGTCAATCGCCATGGATGAAGGCGATATCAGGAAACCTCCGACTGCGATCCGCGTACAAGTGAGTCGGTTTTTGTCGTCTGAGACACGGCATCACATTGTAGGCGTCGTTTTCTTCAGTGGCTCCAGCATTTCGCCTAAACAGGATGGCGTTATTGATACGGGAGGGATTTCATACTATTTCGCCCGGCCCCAGTCCAATTTCTGGCATGAAGACTTCAACGGAATGTTTAATTTTTTGTAGCAAGGCGTTGAGGCCCCGCCCCTGGCCGCAAGCTGCCGTCGTAAGAACTCAAAAGGCCCGCCGAAGCGGGCCTTTTCGTTGCATCACCAGGAAGCCGGTCGCGGCCAAGAGCCGCTCCTACTTGGTCTCCGTCTCCAACCCGCGATCCTTCTTCATCGCGTCGATGTTGGGTGCGCGGCCACGCCAGTCGGCGTACATCTTGGCGAGGTCTTCGGTGTTGCCGCGCGA
>JAGWRJ010000772.1 GCA_028869725.1 Alphaproteobacteria bacterium
ATGTCGGCCAGCAGTTCGCGTTTTGCTGCGATCAGCCGGCGCAGCACATGACTCGGCAGTATGCCGGTGGAGTGGCGGCCGTAGGATTCGGATTCGGCATCTAGCTGAGGATCGGACATAGGGGCCTTATAGGGGCTTGCAGGCGGCCCCGCCATCACTCTTGACGAAGGATTCACCGCTTTCCGACCAAATCGCGGCCCAGGCGATCGGTCCCCTTCGCAGCATCCGGCGGTGCGTCACACGAGGCCCCTGAGAAATCGACCCGTCCCCAGCGTGTACCGGCACTGCGGGAGCGGCTCTCCTGACGTCACACCACATCCTGTTCCTGATCGCCCTGATGCTGCGCAGCAGGCATCTCGGGCGCAACAAAGCTCGAGATCTCGCGCAAAGCCTCGCGCAGTCCGCAGCGGCGCACCTCGACGTCGGAGGGAAAGGCCGAGAGCAGACGTGATGGTGTCGCCGACTCCAGGATAACAAAACAGCCCTTGTCGTGCTTGGTACGGATGAGCCGGCCAAATGCCTGCTTGAGCCGAAGCCGGGTCAGCATATCGTCATAGCTGCGGCCGAAGCGTGCCCGCCGGGCCCTGTGCAGGATGGTCGGTCGCGGCCAGGGAACCTTGTCGAAGACAACGAGCCGCAATGAGCGGCCCGGTACGTCCACACCGTCGCGCAGGGCATCGGTACCGAGCAGGCAGGCGTTTTCCTCGGCACGGAAGAGATCGACGAGCGCGCCGGTGTCGAGCCGATCGACATGCTGGGCATAAAGCGTAAGACCCGCTTCGGCGAGAGGCGCTGCGATTCGGGCTTCGACTGCACGCAGGCTGCGCACGGCAGTAAAAAGGCCCAACGCTCCACCGCCTGAAGCCCGAAACAGCTCGCGATAGGCACTGGCCAGGGCTACTGGATCACGTCGGGCGATGTCGGTAATAATGAATATCCGCGCCTGACGCGCATAGTCGAACGGTGATCCAAAGCTCGCCCGCCGGGGCGGTTCGGCAAGATGGGCGGCGCCCGTACGCACCTCGGCGCTTTGCCAGTTATCAGCAGCATCAGCATCGCGCAGGGTTGCCGAGGTGATGAGCGCGCCATGGGCCGGCAGCAGAACCTCCTGGGAAAATGGCACCGTCGGATCCACCCAGTGGCGCCGCAGTCCCACATCGCGGTCGCGTCCGTCTTCGCGCAGGATCTCGAACCAATCGACGAACTCGTCCTTGCGCTCACCATTTGACAGATCTTCGAGCATACCGATCCAGGCCGGCAGAATAAGGCGTCCGCGCCGCTCTACGCCACGAGCAGCTGCATCAAGCCTCTGGCGTGTGGCCGGCTCGATTTCTGCCGCCAGGGCGTCCATCTGCCGGCGCAGCTCGCGGGCCAGACGCCCCAGCGGTTCGGCAAGCTGGCGAAGCGCCTGGGCCAGTGCATCGATGGCGTCAATCATGCGCGCGCCAAGTGGTTCGGTATCCGCCTCCAGCGAATAAAACCCGTCATCGGTGCTGCGCGCGCGTACGTGGTCGAAGACCTCGGCGAGAAACGCTTCAGCGGGACCGCGCGGCGCAGCACCAAGCCGCTGCGTCCAACCTTCGCCAGCCAGAGCTGCTGCGGCGCGGATGCTGTCCTGCAGTGCCTCGTGCGAGGGCCGGTGGTCGAGGACAAGATCCTTGAGCCGATCTTCAAGTCCACGCTGGCGGCTGCGGGCACGGCCTTCGGCGCCACGGATCCAGCGGCGCAGATCGGTCATTTCTGCACCCGAGAGAAACGCCGAAAAGCCGCTGTCGGCAGCATCGAACAGGTGGTGACCCTCATCGAAAACGTAGCGCACGCGTACGCTGTCACGAATGCCGTCGCCGTCTTCAGGTCCCAGCCAGTCCTGTGCAGCCTGGGCAATGACGAGCGCATGGTTGGCAATCACGATCGGGGCGTGCCGGGCCTTGCGCACAGCCTTTTCAATGAAGCAGGTGCGATAATGCGGGCAGGCTGCGTAGATGCATTCTCCGCGCCGGTCGGTAATCTCGCGCAGCGACAGATTGGCGGCAAGATGGGCCGGAAAGCCGCTGCCGGACAGATCGCCGTCCCGTGTGGCGCCGATCCAGCGGGCAACGAGGCCGAGCGCAACGGTACGCGGCCCCCGCGCCGTTGCGGCCCGTCTCACCGCCTCTTCAAAGTTGAGCAGACAGAGATAGTTTTCCCGACCTTTGCGCACCACCGCCTTTTCGTCACGCTCGGCAGGATCGGGCCAGAGTCGCGCGATTTCGCCCATGATCTGGCGCTGCAGGTTGCGGGTGTAGGTCGAAAGCCAGAGGCCAGGCCCGTTGCGTTCCGCCCACAGGCTGGCGGGCGCAAGATAGCCAAGGGTCTTGCCGGTACCGGTACCGGCCTCGATCAGGGCCAGACGCGGCACACCCGCCCGCTCGCGCGGACCAAAGGCATAGGCCGCCGCCGCCGCATAGTCGGACTGTTCGGGACGGCCTTCCCCTTTGTCCCCGATCAAGGCCGCAAGACGCGCGCGGGCTTCGGAGGGATCAACCGGTGCGGAGCCCGGCTTGTCGGGAAGAGGCTCGTCTTCCCATTTGCCGAGCCGGCGCCAGACGTCAAAGCCTGCGACCTCCGAGCGC
>JAGWRJ010000773.1 GCA_028869725.1 Alphaproteobacteria bacterium
GATGCCCCTGCGCGATCTCTTCCAGGCTCCTACCATCGCACAGCTCGCCCAGACGCTCGAGGGCAGCACGCGCGCGTCGCGACCGCCGCTTGTGCCTGGCGAACGCGACGGACTGCTGTCTTTCGCGCAGACCCGCCTGTGGTTTCTGGACCATCTTGAAGGCGCCGGGGTGGCCTATCATATCCCGCTTGCCTTCGTACTCGAGGGAAGGCTCGACATTGCCGCATTGCATCAGGCCTTCGCGGCCCTGATTGCACGGCATGAGGTGCTAAGAACCGTCTATCACTATGAAGATGGCAACGCTGCACCGCGCGCTGTCGTCCTGACACGCAATCTGCCAGAGCTTGAGGTGCTCGACAGAACGCATGAGGACATCGAGAGCCTGGCGGCTCATGAGGCGGTGATCCCCTTCCGTCTGGAGAGCGAGGCGCCGATCCGGGTCAGGCTGGTACGGCTGGGTACGGAGTCCTCCCTGCTCCTTATTACCCTGCATCACATTGCGGCCGACGGCTGGTCGGTGACGCTGCTGATGCAGGAGCTGGGAGAGCTCTATGCCCGGGCACTGGCGAAGGCGCCGCTGACACTGCCTGCGCCTGCTCTTACCTATCAGGATTTTGCGCGCTGGCAGCGCGACTGGCTCAAGGGCAGGACGCTTGAGGAGCAGGCGGACTACTGGCGCGCGCGGCTCGATGGTGCACCGGCCCTGCTTGCCCTGCCGACCGACCGGCCGCGTCCACCGGCACAGAGCTACAAGGGCAGAAGCTTTTCGTTCGCGCTGGACGGCGATCTGCTCGCGCGTCTGAAGGCGCTGGCGATGCGCACGAATACCACGCTTTACATGGTTCTGCTGACCGGCTTTGCAATCCTGCTGTCGCGACTGTCGCGCGAAACCGACCTTGTCATCGGTACGCCGGCGGCAGGTCGCGGTATGCGCGAGACCGAGGCCTTGGTCGGACTCTTTGTCAATTCTCTGGCCCTGCGCATTGATCTGTCCGGTGAACCCGATACGCAGACACTGCTTGATCAGGTACGCAGCATCACGCTTGATGCGCTTGCCCATCAGGATCTTCCGTTTGACCTCGTAGTCGAAGCACTCAGGCCGGAATATGACACCAGCCATCATCCACTGTTTCAGGCCTTCTTCTGTCTGATCGATGATCCGGCGGAGGCAGCAGTCCTGTCCGGAGTGAAGATCACGAGCCTGTTTGCCGAAACAGGTGTCGCCAAATTCGATCTGATGCTCTCGACGATGGAAACGCCTGAGGGGCTGCATGGAGCATTTCAGTATGCGACATCGCTGTTTGACGAGGGGACGATATCGTGTTTTGCGCGGTATTATGAACGCGTACTTGCCGGGATGGTTGGAGATCCGTCGCGCTCTGTGCTGCGACTTGCACTGTTTGACGAGGACGGGCGGCGTGCACTGATCGCGAAGGGCGTGGGTGCGCAGGTTGTGACGGGTTCGGCGACGGCGCTGTCGCTGATTGAAGCGCAGGTGGCGCGGGATAGTGATGCGGTTGCGGTGGTGTACGCCGGCGAGGAGCTGAGCTATGGCGCACTGAACAGCCGTGCGAACCGTCTGGCGCGCCGGCTCAAGGGGCTTAAGGTTGGTCCAGAGAGCCTTGTCGGGGTGTATCTGGAACGCGGGCACGATCTTGTCGTGGCGCTGCTTGCAGTCTGGAAGGCGGGCGCCGGCTATGTGCCGCTGGATCCGGGCCAGCCGCGCGAGCGTCTGGGCTACATGCTGAGCGATTCGAAGGTGTCGGTGGTGCTGACACAGAGCGGATTGCTGGAAGGTCTGCCGGCGGGCACGGC
The DNA here is from genome assembly GCA_028869725.1 of Alphaproteobacteria bacterium. Classification (GTDB taxonomy): domain Bacteria; phylum Pseudomonadota; class Alphaproteobacteria; order Micropepsales; family Micropepsaceae; genus Rhizomicrobium. Next base: position 1,816 of record JAGWRJ010000773.1, read on the forward strand.
GCGGGTGATTGCACTGGACCGTGAGCGCCTGGAACGGTTTGCGGATGATGATCTTGGGATCAGGGTGGATCCTGCGAACCTTGCCTATGTGATTTACACCTCCGGTTCGACGGGCCGTCCCAAAGGCGCGATGCTGAGCCA
>JAGWRJ010000774.1 GCA_028869725.1 Alphaproteobacteria bacterium
AACGATCTCGGCTTCACCGAGGTGACGATCGCGGCGCTGGTCGGCCACGCCAAAGGCTCCGTCACCAGCAAATACATCCACACGCTGGACACGGCTCTCATCATGGCGGCCGACACGATCGCTGGCTACATTGAGGGCCTGCTGGACGGAAAGGAATTTAAGCAGACTACCTACGCGCTCGATCGCGACTCCCGAAAGGCGGCGCTTGCACGGTTCCTGAGAAAGGCCGAGGGCGAAGATGTGACCGAGTCCGGAGAGGAAAAGCGCCTTGCTGCCTAGGAAATAGCAAGGGCTTCTTCGAACAGTGATGCTGCCCAGCAACATCGATGCCGATTTTGTCGCGTAGCGCTTGATCCAATTCCTCGGAACGCCGCGTTGTTTATCCGAGGAATCGGATCATTCCACGGGCAGGCCAGCGGCCTTCCACTCCGGATATCCGTCCTCAAGACGCCTGATCTTGAACCCACGGCTACGCAGCAAGGCCACCGCTTCAAAGGCGAGTACGCAGTACGGACCACGGCAATAGGCGACGATCTCGCGGCTCTTCGGAATTTCCCGCAGGCGCTGCGCCAGATCGCGCAAGGGGATATTGACAGCGTTCGGCAGGTGCCCGGCGGCAAACTCGTCTTCGGGACGCACGTCGAGCACGGTTACGAGGCCATCCTTGAGGCGGCGCACGAGCTCCCTCCGACCGACCGGCTCCAATGCATCACGCTCATGAAAGTAGCCGCCGATGAGCTCGCGGACTTCGGCCAAGTTTCGCTCGGCGACGCGGCGAAGCGCGGCGATCAGATCGAGCACCGCTGGATCGCTTAAGCCGTAAAGAATGCGCTTGCCGTCGCGGCGCGACACCAGCAGGCCAGCACGGCGCATTAGGCGAAGGTGCTGGGATGCGTTGGCAATCGACAGCCCCGCACGATCGGCCAGCGCCTCGACGCTGCGCTCGCCCTGCGCCAGCAGCTCGAGGATTTCCAGCCGATAGCCTTGGGCAAGTGCCTTAGCCACCTCAGCGAAGCCGGCAAACATGGCGCTCTTGGGATTCTGTCTTGACATTCCTACTCAGACGTAGCAATCATTCAACATAATAATTGAATGAATGAAGACGGCCCAACTTGTCAAGCGAATAGTGGGGTCGATTAAGGCATGGCGCATCAGGAGACGCGCCCGGAAATCGTGAGGTTTCGATGATCCTGCGCCAGTTCCTCCACACCGAGCCCGTGGCGATCTCCTATCTGTTCGGCTGTGGCGGCAAGGCCGCGGCGGCTGTGGTCGATCCGGTTGGGGACATCGCCCCGTATGTCAAAACCGCCCAGGAGACTGGGATGCGCATCCTGTATGTCATCGATACGCACATTCACGCCGATCATGTGTCAGCGGGGCGACGGTTGGCCGAAGCCGCCGGTGCCGAGTACGTGCTGTTTGCCGAGGCGGACGCGGCGTCCCCGTTCCATGGCGCTCGTGATGGGGACGTGCTTCCGCTTGGCAACGTGTCGGTTCAGGTGCTTCACACGCCCGGGCATACGCCCGAACATATTTCGTTGCTCGTCACCGATCGGACACGCTCCGACGAGCCCTGGTTTGCTTTGACGGGCCATACGCTAATGGTCGGCGATGTCGGCCGGACTGAGCTTGCTGCGACGGCCGAAGAGGGAGCCCGCATTCTGTTCCGCAGCCTGCAGCGTCTGAAGACGCTGCCGGACTATTTAGAGGTGCTACCGGGAGCATTTGCCGGATCGGTCTGCGGGCGCCGGTTAAGCGGCAAACCCATGTCCACCATCGGCTTCGAGAAGCGCCACAACGTGGCGTTTCGCATTGAAGACGAAGAGGCATTTGTGCGCGCCATGTTGGAGGAGATTCC
>JAGWRJ010000775.1 GCA_028869725.1 Alphaproteobacteria bacterium
AGGATGGATCTCATCAGTATCTTTCCTTTCGCGCGAGTTCTGAAGCGCCCGTTAGGGAACATACCAGTCCTGGGTCTGGTTCGTTCAGTCGGGGATGGCCAATTGCCACGTGCCGGGGCGGTCCCCTAAGCTGACTGTACTATGCCATTGCTCACGGAGAGGAATTCATGAAATCGCTCTTATGCAAAGCGTTCGGTCCGCCGGAAAACCTGGTGCTGGAAGAGGTACCGGACCTGTCCCCGGGCAAGGGTCAGGTGGTCATTGCGGTCAAGGCCTGTGGCGTCAACTTTCCCGACGTTCTGATCATCGAGGACAAATACCAGTTCAAGCCTCCCCTGCCCTTTGCTCCCGGTGCCGAGGTCGCGGGTGTCGTCAGGGCCGTTGGTGCGGGCGTCGAACGGCCTAAGGTCGGGGATCGGGTGATTGCCTCCTGCGGCTGGGGCGGTATGGCCGAGCAGGTACTCGCAGATGCCGCCAAGTGCATGCCCATGCCCGACGACATGGATTTTGCCACCGGTTCGGCACTGGTCCTCACCTATGGCACGTCGCATTATGCGCTGAAGGATCGTGCGCGGCTGCAGCCGGGTGAAAACCTCGTCGTGCTGGGCGCAGCCGGCGGCGTCGGCCTTGCCGCGGTCGAACTGGGCAAGGTGATGGGGGCAAAGGTGATTGCTGGCGCCTCAAGCCAGGACAAGGTCGACCTTGCGATCGCCCATGGCGCTGATGCGGGATTTGTCTATCCGGCAGGGGCGCTGAACCGTGACCAGCAGAAGGAACTTTCCGAAGTCATCAAGCGCCTCACGGATGGCAAGGGTGCAGATGTGCTCTACGATCCGGTGGGCGGCGATTATGCCGAACCGGCTGTGCGGGCGATGGCCTGGGAGGGGCGCTATCTCGTGATCGGCTTTGCGGCCGGTGCAATTCCACGCATCCCGCTCAACCTGACCCTGCTTAAGAGCTGCGATATTCTGGGCGTGTTCTGGGGTGCCTTTACCGCGCGTAACCCCAAACGCAATCAGGAGCATCTGGCCGAGATCGCACGCTGGGTGCGCGAAGGAAAACTTCATCCCCACATCAGCGCACGCTTTCCTCTGGCCCGCGGTGGTGACGCCATCCGCATGCTCGCCGATCGCAAGGCAAAAGGGAAGATTGTGGTCACTATGGACTGACAGGCCGCCGGGGCAGAGGCGCGCGCGTTCTCAGCCCCAGCTCTGCCAGGCCAATCCGATCACCGAAAGACCCATCAAGAGGGCGGCAAGCCAGCCCAGTACCACAAGCCAGCGCGGCAGTTCCAGGGCTGCCGGGTGTGGTCGCTTGCGGTGGTGGGCGGTGGCAGTGAGCATGGTCGCAACCATGATCGGCACCGACACGATGCCGTTGATCACCGCCGCCCAGAACAGCATCTTGATGGGATCAAGACCGACCGCGACCAGCATGAGCCCGCCCAGCGTGGCCGACGCGATGATGGTGTAAAAGCCGATTGCGCGGCTTGCGGGCAATTCAAGACTTCCCTGCAGGCGAAACGCCTCGGCAACGGCATAGGCGGCCGAACCGGCGAGGACGGGAACGGCGAGAAGACCCGTGCCGATAATGCCGGCCGCAAACAGACCGAAGGTCAGAGCCCCGGCGATCGGACGCAAGGCTTCAGCCGCCTGCGCCGCGGTTTGGATGTTGACGATCCCGTGGACATGCAAAGTTGCCGCGGTGGTTACCAGGATAAACCAGGAGATCAGGTTGGAGACGATCATGCCGACCCAAGTATCGAAAATTATGGCACGAAACGCCGTTGTCTTGCCAATGCGGTAAGCGACATGATCGCGGCTGAAGCTGAGACGAGACTCCTCGGCTTCCTGCGACGCTTGCCAGTAGAACAGATACGGGCTGATCGTGGTACCGAAGACGGCAACCACCGTCAGCATATA
>JAGWRJ010000776.1 GCA_028869725.1 Alphaproteobacteria bacterium
CCGGGGCCGTTTACCAGGCGGGCGCTTCGGCAACTGGAAATTACACCTTGGCCCAACTGCCGGCCGGCCAATATGAACTCTCCATGGCTGTGCCCGGCTTCAAGAGATATGTGCGCAAGAACATCACGGTCGAAGTGGCTCAGACGTACCGCGTGGATGTCGTGCTCGATGTCGGTTCCAACACCGAATCGGTGACCGTCTCGGCGGCCGCGCCGCTGCTGAAGACAGAAAGCGGCGAGCTGAGCCACACCGTCACCTCGAACACCATGAACAATCTGCCCGTGATGGGAATAGGAGCTGCCGCCGGCAGTTCCGGATTGCGGAATCCCTACGCCGTCGTTCAGTTGCTCCCGGGCGCTACTTACGCTCCCGATGTCGATATCCGCATTTAGCGGTGATCAGCTTGCAAATCAGGGCATTAGTACAATGACTGATTTGGCCCAAATGGTACCCAACCTTACCATCTTACAGACGAACAACAACCGCAATTCAACCATCATGATCCGGGGTATCGGTAGCGATGGATCAAACCCGGGAATCGACCCGGACGTTGGCATCTATCTCGATGGCGTCTACATGCCCGCTGCCGGCGCAATTCATGGAAACCTACTCGACATTTCTACAGTTGAAATTCTGCGCGGCCCGCAAGGAACATTATATGGGCGTAACACTGCCGTGGGAGCAGTCAACATCAACACTCGTAAGCCCACGCAGCAAGACCAATCGATGATCGATGCGAGCTTTGGCAATTACAACGCCTACCGCATTGCAGGGTACTTCGGGGGAGGGCTAACGCCCAACCTGGCGGGCCGCATGTCGCTGTGGGTTACATCACATGATGGATATGAAAAGAATTTATATAACAACACACCAATAAACGGATCCAAACAATACGGTGGTCGCGCTCGGCTACTTTGGACACCGACCAATGACTTAACCGGCGATTTTACCGGATACTACATAGACATTACACAGAATTGCTGCACAGTTAATCAAGTTAACCCAACAGGTGTTGGTGGCATTGCTACGCCCGGCTTTTTAGCTGCCATGACCGCGGCCGGTCATCCATTCATAAATTTCAATGGGCTTGCCAATCACACGGTTGATGATGAGACTGCCGGAAACGACGAAACAAAAATGTGGGGCCTCTCGGCCAAATTCGATTTAGCTTTGCCTTGGCATGACACGCTGACGTCCATCACCGCATATGACTCCTTTCTTGACAATATTCGCGTTTTGGCCGCAGACGGCCTGCCAATCAATGTCGCAAGCGGGTCGCAGCCGCTTTGGCGCAAGACGGTTAGTGAGGAGTTGCGGATTACCTCACCGTCCCATCAATTCTTCGAATATGTCGGCGGCTTTTACTACTTCCACGAAGATCTTACTTATGACAATTCGCTGACGATTGGTTCTGGTGCAAACCGCGTATTTCCAATTGCAGGTGGCGTCACACTTCATCCGGGAGACGCTAATTATGAAACCTACAAGCAGGGAACCGATAGTACAGCCGTCTATGGCCAGGGTACCGCCAACATCACAAAGTCATTTAGAATTACGGGAGGATTACGTTACAGCTCCGATCACAAGGATGCATCACTCGTAAATCTCGACTCAACATTCGGAAGCCCACTGCAGACGCTGATATTTACAAGGCTTCTGTTTCCTGTTGAAACGCTCCCCCATTTGAGCCGCACGGACGCCGAACTTACCTGGATGACAAGCGCACAATACAACGTCACCAAAAGTATAATGACATATTTGACCGCCTCGACCGGTTACAAGGACGGTGGTTTTAATGCAAGGGCTGTGACACCTGGCTCGAGCGTAACTTTTAATCCAGAGACTACCTATAATTATGAATTTGGGGTGAAATCGACCCTACTTGACCATCACCTTGTCTTCAACATCGACCTATATCGGATGATCCTGAAGGGCTTCCAGCAGTCGTCGCTTGATCCTAAGACCGGCGTCGGTTTTATCGTAACCAATGCCGGCAGCCAGCAAGTACAAGGTGTGGAGGCAAGTGCTCACGCGCTTCCGTTCCCCGGCGTTACACTCTCAGCGTCCCTTGCGTATTCCGACGCCAAATTTACCTCCTATCCCGAGGGACAATGCCCAACTTATCCAGGCCCCTATTTGCCGCGTCCAAACAGCTCCCCCGCTGGCACCTGCAACTACGCAGGACTTACCCCAGCCTTCAACCCCAAGTGGCGCTGGTCGCTAACCGGCCAGATTGAGAGGCCCTTATTTGGAGACCTTGATTGGTTTGTGATTGGCACTCTTTCGCACGTCGGACGCCAATATCTGGACTTTACACTCGATCCGCGGTCAGTCCAGAAGGCATACAATCTAGTCGATCTACGGCTTGGTGTTGACTCTGAGCGGGGATGGCGTATCGATCTTTGGGCGAGAAACCTCACAAATGAGAACTATTACGTTTATGAGGTAGCCCAGCCCTTAGGAGGCCTTGTCAGCGGCGGCGGCTTCGCCGGTGCCAGTGGATTTGCGGGCTGGACGGGAGCTCCTCGTACATTTGGAATTGAGGCAAGCTACCTCTTCTAATCGGCCGTCGTTGAGGGCTACGTGCTCGCCAGCCCTTACTGCACGCTCGAAGCGGCCCAGCGTCCTCCCCGGCTGCTTTCCTTTCTGCGTGAATGGCAGTTACCCATCTTGGAACATTGCGTCACATCCGGTGTCCTTTAGGATTTCGTCGGTGCGGCGCCGATCCTCTCCGCAAAGTGCCTCATATGCCTCACGTAGCCAAGTCAAACACCTGCCGTGATAGGGAAATGGATCTTGTACCCAAGGCTTTCCGGCAACTTTAGTTTCCACGCGTTGCGCGCCTTCTTTGAGCGCATGCGCGTTCGCCAGCATTACCGGTACGTATGTACGTCCAACCTCCTTTAGTAGTTGAAGCAGCGTCGCAGGCAGCTGATCCCTGCTAATCCAGCCGTCAGGGTCTGGTTCGAGTCCTGAAAGATCTTCGACCAATCCGACCCATGCCATAACTCGAGGTCCATGATCGCGCGCTAGCGCCATAGGCGTCGGATCGACTTGCGTGAGTTGTGTCAGCTGTCCAAAGGCTGCGAAGTCACATGATGCTGCTCGGCTTCCGAGCAAGAAGGGTGAGCATTCCAGATGTCGCGACACAATCCCCAAATAGTTCAAGTAACTTTCTTCAATTATTCTTGCAGTATTCTCATTTGAGCCAACCACGTAGAGCCGGCCAACCTGACGATCAATTATGGATTTGCTCACTTGTTCAAGCGTTTCGCCTGATAGCATATTATTGGACCATAGAGGCAAAATCTTCCCAGCATTTTTGATATCCTCCGGAAAATGCCAGCGATAGTGAAACATGATCTTGGTTAGCCACTCATCGGCATAGTCCTCCAGAAGATCATTCAAAAAGGCGAGAACCGGATCCTGAGGAATGACGCTACGGCCCGGATGCTCGCTTTCAAGCCGCCGTATGATAGGCGTCGAGTCCACAACCGCCTCCAGCCCCCCACCGCTCGTTGAAAAATAAAATACCGGTAACAGCTGAACCCTGGGACGCGGTAACTCCATCGGTGCGTCCCGGTGCGAACCCAAGATCAGCCGGTAGGGGATGCGGCGATATCTCAACACGGCCAGCATCTTGCGCGTGTATGGTGAGCCAGGCACGCCGAGCAGAGAAACAGAAAGTGCTGTGTCCATCGCAATGTTACCTCTTCATTGAACCACCGGTTTCAATTTTTGCCTTGTACGAACCGGAATTCCGCTTCATAATTCAAGTATGGCCGCTGGGGAGCCGCCATGCAATAGGTTGACGCGATGGATAGTCGAATTCGCTTAGATAGAACTCGGCCTGCGATTTGGACAAAACGGATCCGGCCTGCGAGCGAGCCTAGAATATTTGCCCGTCACACCTCCGACGAAGATCGGACCTCGCCACCCAAGTGCGAAGACCAACGGATTGCGCGTTACACGCTTGCCCTACTCTTTTGCATTTACGCCGCAAACTATGTGGATCGACAATTGCTATCGATCCTTATGGAACCCATGCGGCACGCGCTGCATCTAACTGATA
>JAGWRJ010000777.1 GCA_028869725.1 Alphaproteobacteria bacterium
GTTCACCGATCCCGAACTCGCACGAGTTGGGCTGAATGAAACGGAAGCGAAGGTTCGGGGCGTCGCATACCGGCTTGCGAAGATGCCAATGGCCGGAGTATTGCGAGCTGTCACTCTCGGCGAAACCCGCGGCTTCATTAAAATGCTTATCGATACCAAAAGCGACCGCATTCTGGGATTCACCGCATTCGGCGCTGAGGCGAGCGAAATGATGGCGGCCGTTCAAACGGCGATGCTCGGAGGCCTGCCGTACACAATGTTGCGTGATGCGATTTTTACGCATCCGACGTCCGCCGAGGGTTTGGTTTATATCCTTGCGAGCACCCCCGCCAAGGTAATGCAGCAGCCGGCCTGACTGTACGGAGATACAGAAAGCGAAGTGGTACCGAGCCCGGACGGCCCTCTAAGTTTGGAAATTGATGCTACAAAAAAGATAGACATAAAATAAGGAGAAGAAAAATGACAGCGACACCTTCGCACGGCAAACCGGCTATTGTGTTCTGCCACGGCCTCTGGGCCGATGGCTCCTGCTTCAGCAAGCTGATCGTTCCCCTTCAGGCGGAGGGGTATGAGTGCATTGCGGCGCAATACGGCCTCAACACAACGGCTGAGGACGTCGCCTTGGTGAAAGCAACGATTGGCCGGGTCAGCAGACCCGTTATTCTCGTCGGCCACTCGTACGGCGGAAGCGTCATTACCGGCGCCGGGATCGACGATCGGGTTGTCGGGCTGGTTTACATCTGTGCGCTCGCTCCGGACGCCGATGAAACGTCTCAGACACAGCAGTCCAAGTTTCCGACGACCGATGTCTTCTCCCAGATAGACGTCGTGGATGGACGTATCTGGCTGCGTCGGGAGGGCACGAAGTATTTCTGCGGAGACCTTCCGGAGTCGGAACAGAAGCTTGTTTGGGCAACCCAGGGCGTGCCGAAACCAGATTTGTTCGCGGCGAAAGTCGGAGGAACTGCCTGGAAATCGAAGCCGAGTTGGTACATCGTCGGCAAGAAAGACCACACCGTCCATCCCGACCTGCAACGGTTTTTTGCGAAGCGCATGAGCGCAACGGCATACGAGCTCGACAGCAGCCATGTGCCGATGCTGTCCCAACCGGAACGCGTCAACGATGTGATTCGCGCGGCGGCAAAAGCCGTTCAAGGAGTAGCGGCCGGGGCATAGCTACGGAGTTTCTGCGCATCACCGTTCGATGATCTTTGAGCGGTACAACTCCAGTTCATGGCAGCTTGTCAAAAAAAAGATAAACCGAAGCAATGCGACCGCTCCCGGCGACGATAAAATCGGTTCCCGCGTAAGCTGGTGGTTTGCCGGGCGTGCCGGATACCCATCGAACCCGTCCGGCATCACCTAATTCCTCGGGAGGGAAGAGGGGCTGATATTCGAAATCTGGATGGGTTGCTTTTATCGCACCAGCAATACGATCAATCTCGTCATGACCACGAAATACACCGCCCTGGGGGTCATAGAATACTGCGTCCTCGTGAA
>JAGWRJ010000778.1 GCA_028869725.1 Alphaproteobacteria bacterium
CTTTGCATCCATTCTCCTCCGGGACGTTCCTGGCGCCAGTACGCGGGACGTCGTCTCGGTGCAGCTTGCGTACGGCTATGACATTGGCATTGCCCGAGCTTGGCGATATATGAACTACAGCTACACACCGACCGCGTGGATGCGGTTGGAGTCGCCGAGAACAACGATACATTGAGTGCAAGCTTACCGTTCACCGCACTGACGCCATCTCGAATCCACAACATACAATGCAGATCGATCAAACCGCAGGAGAGAGGGTGCAAGCGGCTCCATTACGTGCGCGCTGGTGCAAGGGCTTGCGAAGTGCTGGAACGCGCAGGCTTGACGCCGGCGAGATGAATTACTTGCGTTCGGAGGCGCAGCGATTCAGGTATCAATACTGGTTGCCGGCGGCTCTCCTTGCCGCATCACCAACGTGCCTTGTTTTAGGTTTGATTGCGTTCGCAGGAAGCCACACGACACTGATCGCCGAAGTGGTCAGCGTGATACTGCTAGTCTGCGGCATCTATATTTTCCCAGCATTTGCATTTCTGAGCTTTCGCGACATCAAAAAGCAGCGCAAACTGCTGCGGCTTGATCTGGAAATCGGCCTGGTCGAGCGGTTTGAGGCTTTGTCAGATTCACCATCTAGAATACCTAAAAAAGCCTCATTGTGCGAGAGTGCTCTGGAAAGCATCGAAGTGCTTCCAGGCTCAAGATTCATACTTAAGGCAAATAACAGGGTCCCGCCGAAGCGCATTGCCGCCGAGATTACAGAGACTGCGCCGCCGACCCCTTACATCGAAACCAGCAAACAGCCAACGACGGTTCGTCGCACCCTAGTCCTTCGTGCATTTACCATGGAAGAACTCAGTGAAATAATGGCGACCGCGCAGCGTCTCAAAAAAAATATCCGGATCAGGTTCTTTTTTATCGCGTGGTTTATCCTTGTGCTAATGCATGTCACATCCGGAATGTCGCACGGACCGTTAAGGTCAGTGCCAACAGATATTCGCGAAATAATCTTGCTTATCGCTACAGTCATTGCCGCCGATGCTATCTACAAGTTTTATCGCTTATTCCGAGTTGCGAAACTGCTTACTCAAGACTTGCGGGATGGACACTTGATCGTAGTTGCGGAACACGCTCCTCCTTTCCACACATTCGAGGTTTTGCGTCATTCCAAGTTGATCTGGTCTGCCTCAGCTCAACCTGCCCTTTGGAGGCATAGTCGCGCACTGATTCGTCGTAGTGATTATTTGGCTGATCTGAATCTATAATATTATTCACGTGACAGCACTTATCCAGCACACTGTCACGCCGCACGTTAAGCCACGGGGTCATGCGGCAGCGCCAAACTGGCCAATAGCGTGAAGTAACCGAAGGGGACAAGAATGTCACTGCAGATCTTGACCGAGTTCAAACAGTTGTTGTACCTGCGGATGTCACCGTGTGGCACCTGAAAAATCTTCGTTCCCGAAGACTCGTGGCATAGCAAGCTTCGCCGCAGGATGCTTACTGTCGCTCGCTTGTGCCCCTGCGCCGATCTCGGCAAAGACGCCTCCACCCGTGCTCCCATCCTGGCGCGTCATGCCGTACCGTGCCACGCTCCGCAGTGAGCCTGCTGCAGGCTTCGCGCTGGGAGTCTTCAGTGCCCGCTTCGAGCACACCACGCTGGATGAGGTGAGGCACGCGCTGCACGCAGGGCAGATCGAGCAACAGGGTGATGCCGGTGGCTACATTCTGTGGCTCTGCTACACCAATATGCACGCCGCGCCAGCCGAGCGCATATGGATCGTATCAAGTGGCGAAATGGGTGGCCCGGACCATACGGTTCAGGAGATCGATATCGAAAATGCGCCGTCAGGAGGGCCGAGCCATGATTGCCCATCTTTGCCAAAGGCCATGACGCCGGTGATTGTCGGGGCGGGGCTCGAGATTGGCTCACCCCTTTCCTCGGTTGTATTACATCTTGGCCAGCCATCTGTCGCGTGGCGACACTGGTTGTCGTTCGATTTTGAGCGGCCTTCACGGGGAAATTGTGCCGCGGGGAATATTATGAGATTTGATCTCACAAACTGGCTCATGCTCAGGTCGCTGCACGGACGCGTCGAATCGCTGTTTGCAGGACAAGTTACGTCATGTTGAACAACGCACACACTGCTTCATCATAGGCCGGGTGGCATGCCGCGACCCGAGGCTCGATTCTGCTATAGGCATCCCGAAGGTCTTGCCTTTTGACGACGTTCGCACGCATCCGCTGAAAACTCCGCCGAGGCGCGGATGGAGGGGGACTTATGTTGCATCGTGCGTTCGTGATTTGTGCACTTGCGGCGCTATTGTCTGGTTGCCATCCCCAGGCTGAAATCGCCAAGATCGATCGTCGGGAAGCACGCAAGGGCAACCCGATCGCCGAGAACGATCTCGGCGTGATGTACGAGACTGGCGAAGGGGTTCCGAAGAGCGACGTCAAGGCGGCGAAATGGTATCAACTATCCGCGCATGCCGGTGATGTGCACGCCCAAGTCAACCTCGGTTGGCTCTATCAAAAAGGACGAGGCGTACCGCAGAGCGATGCCAAGGGACTGTATTGGTACAAATCGGCCGCGGACCGTGGCGACCCAGTCGGCGAATACAATCTCGGCAATGTCTACTACTACGGTCAGGGTGTTCCTCGAGACTACGCCAAGGCCGTGAAGTGGTATCGGCGTGATGCAAAGCAAGGTGATGCGGACGCCGAGACAGCCCTTGGAGTCGCCTACGCACTGGGGCGCGGCGTGCCGAAGGATGAGACCAAGGCGGACAAGTGGTATCGACTTGCAGCGGCGGCGGGTGATCGCGACGCACAGATCGACTTGGCCAGTGACTATCAGTCAGGCCATGGCGTGCCAGAAAATGCCGCTCGGGCCGAGCAGTGGTATCGCCTTGCTGCCATGGATGGTGACGTGCAAGCCCAAGTCCAACTGGCGTATCTCTACGCCACCGGTCACGGCATCGCACGGAGCCCGGAGAAGGCGTTCAAGTGGTATCGAGTGGCAGCACGCCATGGCAATCTCGATGCGGTGGATGGCGTCGCACGCGCGTACTACCTGGGTAGTGGCATTCGCCGGAACGACGTCAAGGCGGCGAAGTGGTACCACAGGGCGGCCATGTTTGGTGACCTCGATGCAGAATACGGCCTTGGCCTAATTGACGAACACGGCGTCGATGTCCCGCACAATTTGACCCGCGCCTTCTATTGGTTTCACCGTGCAGCGCCGCGTGGCAGCGTCGATGCACAAGTCGCGCTCGGCGTGATGTATGAAGTCGGCGCAGGTGTTCCGCTGAACTATGCCAAGGCGCGCAAGTGGTTCCTGCTGGCGGCGGCGCGTGAAAACCCGACCGCGCAAGTCAACCTCGGGATGATGGACGCCAAGGCGCAAGGTGTTCCCCAGAATCTTGTAGGCGCTTACACATGGTTTGAGCTTGCACAGGCAGGGTCTGCGCCTGGGGCCGAGAACTACACCGTTACACAAGGTGCCATGGCGCTATTGAGAACCCACATGCCGCCGAAGCAAATAGCCTTGGCGCAGCAAGATGCTCAAGCATGGCTATCCGCCCATCCTCGGCAGAAAGTGCCGTGAGGTGGACTTGCATCCGTACTGACAGGGCCACGATTAAGGCCGTGCCAGCGTGAAGCGGTCTTCGTAGAGTATTGCGAACTGATTCATCGCCTCCTTCCAGTCTTTGGCTGCGCGGTCCCAGTCGGCGGTGATGTTGCTCAGGTCCACCCGGGGCGGGTTCCAGCCAGATCCGACGCCCCGTCATCCATGCCCAGTCGGGCGGGTACCCATCGCTGACGCAGTGGGTTCCACAACGAGCCCTGGCGATTGGCGGCGCTCAGGTTGACACGCAGCGCCTTGGGCAAGGTCGAGTCATCGTCATGACTGGTGGAGCCGTCGCACACCACGATCA
>JAGWRJ010000066.1 GCA_028869725.1 Alphaproteobacteria bacterium
CTGGGCCTTCGGTCACTCAGCTTCCAGCTTCTAGCTTCAAGCTCCTAGCTTCTTGCTCATCGCTGTCGGGTGGGCGGGGTGGGACGTCACTTGTGGCTGGTTTAAGGGTGAGGTACCTGGCGGAATCGGGGAGCAGCAGGGGCAGGGCGGGCGATCCTGGCGGGGATGGAGTCGGCTGCGGCGGGAGCGGCACCGGGTGACATTGAGGGCTGTGGGCGGTGAATCCGGGGCCCAGAGCCGGGGTCTCATAACCATCGAGCAAGGGTCGTTGCCGTTTTCTCCTTCCCCTCGTGGAGAACAATCAAATGCTCCGGCTCCGCAGCGAACCAAGCGAAAGAGCGCCATGCGAGCTCGGACGCGGTTTTCTTAAAGGCCGGTTGCGCGCGATCCAGATAGGCTGTCACGAATGCCACGCGCTCCGCAGGGAATCCCGCATCCGTGGCAATCTTCAAAAGCGCATCCTGGCGCTGCGGTGTTACTGGGCCGTCTGTCGCCACGACTTCGATGAACACGAGGAGCACCTGCACATTCTCGGCGTCCCCAAGATCCACCAGAATAATGTCGGGAAGATTGCGGTCGGCAGAGATCTTCAGCTTAAGCTGCGCGGCAAGGTGATCGTCGCGCGCCACGATTTTTGCTCCGCTTTCGCTCACCCACAGAACCGCGGGATCTTTCAGGTACCGCTTGGCAAACTCTTCGATGACAGCCTTCGAGATAATAGAACTGGGTCCGGGAGCCATCCGGCGCGTCTCCCCGTTGGGAAAGGTAACGAGAATTCCTCCGCCGGTCGTGGTCGCGCCCCGGCGTATGAGCACGGTACGTGCCAATGAGCTAGTAGGAGAATTTGTTCACGCAGGATCTCTGCTGGCGGCTGATCTAGATCGCTGTGAGCTTGTAATGCCGCGATGCGTCAGGACAGCCATTCGTACCGTGAAGTCGAGGAAAAGCACCTTGATGACACGCGCATGTTACCAATTTGGAAGTTTAACGCGGAAGAAGCGGGCGAAAGGTTCCGATGCTTGGGAGTTTTGGTACTACCAATCGACAGGGAACGGCACACGTGAGCGGAAGGCTTGCACCGTGGGCACTGTCGAGAAGTACAAGACCAAGACTCTTGCACAAAAGGCCGTCGAAGCTCCTCTCCTTAAACTCAACTCTGAAATCCCGCAGCAGCGCATGGCCGTGGTGGCGTTCGGCGCGATATGCGACCGTGATCTTGGGGAAGAAATGCCGGAAGCCTGCTCGGCCGCCAGTGTCTGGGGCAACGCAGAATCCCCGACTTGGCTACCCGTGCTTGCCGCTTGGCTCTGGCACTACGTCCACAATCGACGAGGTGAGCAGTATGCAGCAAGGTTCGGGGCCTTGGCTAAGGCTTTGGAGTGCGTAGATTGCAGGCATCCGGCATCAGGCGCACCAAAATATCTCCCAAATACTGAGCAGAAGTGATCGCCTTTCGCCAGGGTCGAAGCTGTGGCGGAGGGTTACCTTTGCTTGCACACCTGTGCTAGGCGTGAAAATTCCCGACGGTGGGATGCTTCTCATCTTCAGCTTCGTCGTCGTCCTCCGACAGGTCTACCCGCGTGATTTTGCCTGTCTTCTCACGCACGTCGAAGACGGTAGCAGTCGTTGAGGGCTTCGTCTGATAGTAGCGAGCCATTTCGGCAGCTTCCTCAGGGCTATCGGCCTCTATGTCTATTTCCCAAATAACCCTGTAGGTCTGCATTTACGTCCCGCCCCCTCTGGCAATCCCCGGACGTCTCGCTAGGCCTAATGCAGCGCAATCTGCGAGCCTCTCTTAGTTCGAGCAATCCAAAATTGCCGCTACCCAAGCCTTGCCCATTGTAACGCTACTTATCGTCTGCAGACAGCGCCCGGCTCCAAATTCTACAATCGCCCACTTATGGATCGACGGGCTGTTTTTGGAAAGCGGGTCAGGGAATTAAGGGAGGCCCGCGGGTATTCCCAAGAAGGTTTGGCGGAGTTGGCTCGTCTTCACCGAACCTACATTGGGGGTGTCGAGCGCGGCGAGCGCAACATTAGCCTCTTGAACATCTGGCGCATCGCTGACGCTCTTGCCGCCGACCCTGCAACCCTGTTCGCCGCTCCGGATGGAGTCGACGATCATGCGCCTAAGCGAAGTGGCACGGGTGATTCTGGCGCGAGCCTTAGGCAAAAGCGGGGCCAACAATGGACGAACAGACGAAAAGCATAAAAGAGGCTGCCCTCGAAGAAGCGAGCCGCAACAAGACCGCCAAGAAGGCGGCGCGTATTCTGTTGGAAAGCAATTCTGGCTTCATTGTGCCAAATGCCAGCCAAAAGTTGCTCTTGCTCGTCGAGCTTGCAAAACGAAACGTAGTCATCTACGGCAAAGCGTTCGATATCTTGAGGGTCTCCGGAAACGTGGACCTGGATGACCCATTGGCAATACGCGGTAATTTAGAAAAAATCACATTTTGTGAGATCAAATCCAGCAGTCGCAAACTTCCTGAAGATTTCAAGGGCTACTTCTTCGCTTTGACTGGAGCGGAGCTTCTCGTTGCTCAAAACCTCAAACAACGTTTCAAATTCATTCTCGTAAATATCCAATCGGGAGCGTATCTCGAATTGTCTCTCCAAGAGCTTCTGGGCCGAGCGAGGGGAATCTATCCGACGTGGAGCATTATGTTTTGAGCAACGGCGCATGATGCTACGGGAAGTGAATCTTTGTCATGTATCATGGCATGGCTTAAGCCGTGCCGCAAAATTGGCGGAGGGGACTGGGCATTGGCCCCTGTAATGGCAAGACCTGTCCGCAACACCCGCTCGGACAAGATTCTCGGTCCCGCTCGGATTTTTTCGCCGCTACCAGGACCAGCATGGGACGCCGCTTGTTCCAATCTGACCGTAATGTGACGCTTTTCATCGATGTGCTTCGTTCGTATGCGGCAGCGCGGAAATTCCAACTGCATGATTTCGTCGTAATGCCAGATTACGTCCATTTGCTTATGGCTGTTCCGGGCGAAATGACCATTGAAAAGGCCATGCAACTCATAAAGGGCGGATTCTCTGATCGCATAAAGAGGGAATTCGGGGATGACGGAGAGGTCTGGCAAC
>JAGWRJ010000779.1 GCA_028869725.1 Alphaproteobacteria bacterium
CAATCATTCGTGGAATGGCGGCGTGAAGTCCATAATAATTGCCCAAAATACAGATCTCGGCGTCTTCGTGAGCTGCTTCGGTATTTTGCGACCAACTCTGAAGATTGAACACCAGACTCGGGACGCCGAATTTCCGGCAAGCGCGGTCCATTGCGCAATCCCAGTCGGCTGATGCGCATACGTCAAGTATGAACGCGTCGGATGGGGCAACGGAGCCGTTCAGCTTATCCCTTGCAAGAGACATCATGCTCTCGCTGGTTTCGGTAACAATCAGATGGAACCCACGCTCTGACAGGATGCGCGCGATCTCAATCGCCAGGTCTGCCGCCAATCCTGTGATTAGCGCGACCTGCGTTTGGGTACTCATTTCAGCAGCTCCTAGCAGGACGGCGTCTCCAGACACTGCGGTGAAGCGTGGAGCTACGAGAGAGCAGGCTGTCAGTGGAATGCATCGAACGGCTGGAGCCGTTCGATGATGATGGCGGGGGCCATGCCGCCCGCCGCGCACATCGTCACGAGACCCCGCCTGAGGTCGCGCCGCTCCAGTTCGTCAAGCACTGTCCCGATCAGGATCGAACCCGTGGCACCGATCGGATGGCCGAGAGCCATGGCGCCGCCGTTCACATTTACCTTTTCGCGATCGAGGTTGAGATCGCGGATAAATTTCTCGGCCACAACGGCGAATGCCTCGTTAATCTCGAACAGGTCGATATCGTCAAGTGTCAGGCCGGCCCTGGCCAGCGCCTTTCGCGCGGCCGGAACCGGCGCGTTCAGCATCAAGGTCGGACTGTCACCGACATTCACGGCTGTGACGATGCGTGCGCGCGGCTTGAGGCCATGCCTTTGCGCATAGTGGGCCGACGCTAGCAGCACGGCAGCGGCGCCGTCGACCACACCTGAGGAATTGCCCGCATGGTGTATGTGCTCGATCTTGAGGTCAGGATAGACGCGGCGGATTTGTCCGCCGAAAGTTCTGCCCTTGTCGTCGAGTGGCACTTCGGCGATGGCGGCGAAGGATGGCTTCAGCGCGGCGAGGCCTTCCAGAGTCGTTTGGGGACGTGGAAATTCCTCGTGGTCGAGCGCCAGGCGGCCGTCGTCGTGATAGACGGGAACAAGGCTCTTTTTGAAACGCCCTTCCTGGATCGCGATATCGGCACGGCGCTGGCTTTCAACGGCGAGTTCCTCCGTCGCGCGCCGCGAAATGCCTTCGAGCGTAGCTATGGCATCGGCGCACACACCTTGATGCGATTGAGGATGCTGCGCATCCAGGTGTGGATTGCCAGCGCCCATGCCCTGAACGTCGCCGCTCGGTAGCGAGGCGGTGTAGCTCATCATCTCGGTACCGCCAGCGATTACGAGGTCTTCCATACCGCCCATGATCTGGCCGGCCGCAAAACTCACCGTCGTGATACCGGATCCACAGAAGCGATCGAGCGTCACGCCGCTCACTTGAATGTCATAGCCGGCATCCAGGGCAGCCATGCGCCCCATGTCACCGCCCTGTTTGCCACGCTGGGTCGAAGTACCCCAGATCACGTCGTCGACTTCGGCGGTGTTGATGTTGTTGCGTTCGGCAATCGCCCTCAGAACGGTCGCGGCCAGCCGCTGAGGATGGATCTCCGCAAGCGCACCCTTGCCGGCCTTGCCGATGCCTCGCGGCGTACGACAGGCGTCGATGATCAGGGCTTCGGGCATATCGCGGATCTCCTGTATAAGGTAGTTATCTATGTTAGTGATGATCTAATGCCCTGCCTCGGGCAAGGTCAAGGCGTCCCCAAGGTGACGTTGCGCTAGCTCCGGTCGGCGGCCATAAATGCCGCCATGCATTCGCCCAGCTGCGCCACCGCTTTGGGC
>JAGWRJ010000780.1 GCA_028869725.1 Alphaproteobacteria bacterium
CCCAGAATTCCTCGAGAATGGCAGTACGTTGGGCCTCCGGCAGATCAAGTGCCGCATGTTCGGGCGAGGGGAAGGGCACGCCGCCTGTAGAGGTAAAGCAGCGCTGCCTGATGGCGGCGTAGTGCGCCTGAACCCAATCCTGAAATTCTTCGGCCATGGGACCGTTCCACACCGGAATCACCCAGTTCGCAGTGCGCTGAAAAACCGTCAGCTCCCCCACTTGAGAGGCGATCCGCGAAATGACCTGTACCCCTGAGGCGCCGGTCCCGATGATACCTACCCGTTTGCCGTTCAGCGCGGCGCCGTCGTGCGGCCAGGCTGCGGTATGTAGGATCTCGCCACGGAAATTATCCAGGCCTGCAATATCCGGTGTCTTGATCTCGGAAAGACAGCCCATGGCCGACACGAGGTAGCGAGACGTCAGCGGCGGACCATGATCGAAGCGGAGCATCCAGGTCCCTGAGGTTTCGTCGAAATGAGCCGCGCGCAGCGCGGTCGAGAAGCGGATGTGCGGGCGCAGGTCGAAGCGGTCTGCGACATGATTGAGATAGCGGAGAATTTCCGGCTGCTCAGAGTAGCGCAGGCTCCAGCGCCAGTCGCGCTGTAGCTCTTGCGAGAAGGAGTAGCTGTAGTAATAGCTCTCGCAATCGCACCGGGCGCCAGGATATCGATTCCAGTACCACACCCCACCGACGTCGCCGCCCTTCTCGATACCAGCGACGGAAAAGCCAAGTTCGCGGAACCGGTGGAGGGCATAAAGCCCAGCGAATCCGGCACCGATCACAACGACGTCGTACTGAGGCTGGTCGTTCGCTGAGGAGTTCATAGTGCGCTCCACTTGAAGTCGCCACATAATATAACATACGTTATATTATGTGGCGCCCGCGTCAAGTCTGAGATAATGCGCTGATTTGATGGCAGCAAGCCAAGGACAAACACCCCGCCCGGAAGGTCCGCGCTAGAAGTTCAGGCACCGGTTCGCGACACCGGCAGGCATGAAGCGGATGCCCCGGCTCGAAGAACTCTAATATTCCGGGGAAAGTTAGCGCATCCGGGTCCGGCTCGGGCCTTTTGTGGCTCGATCCGGCACAAGCGCCGCGGCAGTGAACGATGAAAGGCATGCCGACCTGAAGCCCCGCCTTGCGACGGCTCCCGACATGCACCTCAAAATGCAGCCACGGGCCTCACCGTCGCGTAAAAGGGTAGGCCGGCGCCATGTCGTCCCGGGCAATGAACGCCCGGATTTCCATTGGAGCCTCCTTTGCGCGACGTGTGCGGTGTAGGTGCGCCGCCGATGATCCCGTGCTTGCCGCTTAAGGATGTTTGGCCTTCAGGCGTCGCCGCGCTTCGCTTTTGATGGCCTCAATGTCCTTGAACTGCCCCGATCCGCTCGCCACGCCTTCGTCCCATAGCTTGTGGATGTGCTCGCGCTCTTGCTCGACGAGGCTCCGGCGCAGTTTCCATTCCCTGTGGGCTTCGCCGATCACCTCGCTTGTGCTTGCGTACTCTCCGGAATTGACGGCAGCGCCGATCATCGCCGCCATTTCGTCGGTTAGGGTGACGCTCAACTTGACGACGTTCGCCATAGGCAACAACTCCCATCTGTGGTCGGATTTAGTAGCATAATGCCATCGTGCCCGGGATGCGCGACAAGCCCGACCTGTCATGGCGGGGAAGGAAAGCGCGGACGCCGAGGGCGTTC
The DNA here is from genome assembly GCA_028869725.1 of Alphaproteobacteria bacterium. Classification (GTDB taxonomy): domain Bacteria; phylum Pseudomonadota; class Alphaproteobacteria; order Micropepsales; family Micropepsaceae; genus Rhizomicrobium. Next base: position 1,703 of record JAGWRJ010000780.1, read on the forward strand.
TGAGTCAGGTCCGCGTCTGCTGCTACGCGATGTATTGGCGCACGATGCTGATGGGGGCTCAGCCGCA
>JAGWRJ010000781.1 GCA_028869725.1 Alphaproteobacteria bacterium
GACGACGACTTGATCGACCCGCGAGCTGACCGGATGCATGGTGAACATAACACCGGCCGTCGTTGCCGGAACCAACTCCTGAACAACAACGGCCATCTGGATCTCACCATCCCATCCTTTGCTGCGCGCGTAGGAGTTTGCGGACGCTGATTGAGCGGATTGCCAGCAGGCCTTCAGCGCGGCGAAGAATTCCTCTTCGGTACGCACTCCCAGAATGGTCTGATACTGGCCGGCAAAGGACGCATCGGCGCGGTCTTCCACGGGGGAAGATGAACGAACCGCCAGAGGGCCGGTCAATGTGCGGAACCAGCTGGATAACTCGGCCCGCACCTCGTCTTCGATCTCGCCTGTCTGACGCCAGTGTGCATGGGCCTGCGTCGTGATGCAGAACCCCTTCGGAACGACAAACCCTGCGGCCATCAATGCCATCAATCCCGCTGCTTTATTTCCGATCAGCTCGGGTCGCGTTTCTAACGCGTCCGCGGCCAATCGCACCGCCACGCCCATCAAAATCTCCGCCTTGAACCTACGCCAATGAGAATCTGCTACCTATGTGTCTTTATGATACTACGGTATCATATTCAATAGGCTCGTTTAAAGGTAGGTGGCGGCCACTACGGTCGGCTAATCGCCAACTTTCGGTAGTTTCCCATTTTGAGGCACAGACAAAATTTACCTGGAGCCTGCGGCGCAGCCGCTACCATTCACCCAGGCGCGAGCGGAAACCTGCCTTGAAATGGGAGTGCCGGTAGGCATGCCCCAAGAGCCGTCCACTGTGGGAGCGAAGACCCACGCCCACCTTTGACCGTCAAACCGAAAGGTGTTTGGGCAGGATTTTAGAGAGTCTTTCGCGGTCGCCAAGCCAGAGGCCACCTCCCATCACATCAGCCCGCGTCAGGGTGGTGCTTGCTCTAATTTCGCTGTAGTCCGTCAGCAGGTCTCCCCCAACTAATGGCTCATGATGAAAAAATGCGGTTCATAAGATCCTGCATATTTTCGGCAGCTATCGACTCGTCGTTGATGTGGAGTCCAGTGTGCGTGTTCCACGTGATCGCGGGCAGGCATTCCACGTGATGGCGGGCAAGCATTCCACGGGATGATGGGCAGGCGTTCCAGGCGATCGTGGGCACTCATTCCACGGGATCGTGGGCAGGGTTGGCTGACAGTCTGAGCTTAAATAGCCGCTCGTGATGAACGGGGGGCTTTGATGCCAACGGAACGACTGTCGATGCGCCGGATACGTGACGTTTTACGCTTGAAGTACGCCCAGGGGTTGAGCGAGCGGGCGATTGCCCGCTCGCTGGGGCTTGGGAAGGGTACGGTCGGGACTTATCTGATGCGAGCCCGCAGCGCTGGGCTTGGCTGGCCACTGCCGGCGGGTCTTTCGGACGATGACCTTGAGCTGCTGCTGTTTCCAGCGGCGCCGGGTATTGACGATGACGAGCGCCCGGTTCCGGATTGGGCGCTGGTGGACCGCGAACTACGCAAGCCGGGAGTGACACGAGCACTGCTATGGGAGGAATACCGGGCCGCCAATCCCGAGGGCTTTGGCTATGCCTGGTACTGCCAGCACTTTGAGGCCTGGAAGGGCCGGGTGCGTCCGACCATGCGCCAGACCCATGTGGGCGGGGAGAAGGTCTTCGTGGACTACGCCGGCGATACGGTTGATGTCTTCGATCCGGTGACGGGTGAGGCGCAAGCGATGAAGCTGTTTGTCGCGGCGATGGGAGCTTCGAACTTCACCTACGCCGAGGCGGTGGCCTCGGAGGGACTGGAAGACTGGATTGGCGCCCATGTGCGGATGTTCGCCTTCCTGGGCGGTGTTACGAAGGCCATCGTGCCCGACAATCTTAAAGCGGCGGTGATCAAGCCGGACCGCTTCGATCCTGGCCTGAACCGAACCTATGCCGAAATGGCGGCCCATTACGGCACCGCAATTTTACCAGCACGTTTAAAAAAGCCGCGGGATAAAGCGAAAGTTGAAGTTGCGGTACAAGTTGCGCAGAGATGGCTTTTAGCCCGGCTGCGCAACCGGCGCTTCTTTAGTCTTGGCGAATTGAATGCCGCCATCCGGCCGCTGCTGGACCAGTTGAACATGCGCGTGATGCGCGGTTATGGCGCCAGCCGCGCCGATCTGTTTGCGACAGTAGATCGGCCCTATCTGCTGGCCTTACCCGAAATTGCTTATGAGTTCGCGCGCTGGAAGCGGGCCCGTGTTGCACCGGATTATCATGTCGAGGTCGACAGCTGCTGGTACTCGGTGCCCTTCGCGCTGATCCGGCGTGAAGTGGATGTTCGGGTCTGCGGAGCTATCGTGGAGATCTTCCATGGCGGGCGCCGTGTTGCCAGCCATCCGCGCTGTGTGGGACGACGCAGCCATGTGACGGTCCCTGAGCACATGCCATCGGCGCATCGCCGGTACGCCGAATGGACACCGGCACGGATGCTGGCTGCGGCGAGCAAATTTGGCCCGTCTGTCATCGCCTTCTGCGAGAGCGTAATGGCCGACCGGCCGCACCCCGAGCAGGGCTTCCGCACCTGCCTTGGGGTGCTGGCACTGGCCAAGAGCTATGACGCCGAGCGGCTTGAGGGCGCCTGCCGACGCGGGCTGTCGATCCGCGCCCGTTCGGTGGCGTCCATCCGCTCGATCCTTCAGACCGGCCTCGATCGGGCCTTTCTCGATGAGACTTCGCCGGACGAACCACTGCAGCACGCCAATATCCGTGGCCAGGATTACTACCACTGACAAAAGGAGAACCACCCTTGCTGACCCATCCTACTTCCGAGCGGCTGATGACGCTCGGCCTTGCCGGTATGGCCAAAGCGCTCGATGAACAGCGCCATGCCCACACCAGCTTTGCTGCACTTGAGTTCGAAGACCGGCTCGGCCTTTTGGTCGATCGTGAAGCTGCTGAGCGCGATGCCAGGCGCCTGATCACTCGGCTCAGGGCTGCGGCGCTGCGACAAGCGGCCTGTGTCGAAGATCTTGATCTGCGTACGCCCCGCGGCATCGACCGGGCCGTCATGGCCCATCTGATCGATGGTGGTTGGATTGATCGCCATGAGAACGCCCTAATTACGGGCAAAACGGGTTTGGGTAAAAGTTGGATCGCCTGCGCACTCGGCCACAAGGCGTGTCGTGACGGCCGGTCTGTGGCCTACCACCGGGCCCACCGCTTGTTCGAGACCCTCGCCATTGCTAAAGGCGACGGCCGACGCGCCCGCATGCTCAAGACCCTCGCGCGCACCGACGTCCTGATCCTGGATGATTTTGGGCTGTCAGTCCTGACCGCCACCGAGCGCCGCGACCTTCTTGAGATCCTCGAAGACCGCCATGGCCGCGGTTCGACCATTGTCACCAGTCAGCTGCCGGTTGAAAACTTCCATGATGCCATCGGCGATCCCACGCTGGCTGACGCCATCCTGGACAGGCTGGTTCACAACGCCCACCGCCTGGCCCTCTCAGGCGACAGCATGCGAAAGCGCAGCGCCGTCAAAAAACCTCTTGACCGATCCCCTCAGCAATGACCCCATTGCTGCCGTCGGTTAGCTCTGCCCGAGGCCTGGAATGGCTGCCCACGATGCCGTGGAATGAGTGCCCGCCTTCGCGTGGAATGAGCGCCCATCTTCCCTGGAATACGCAGTCCAGTGGAAAGGTGCGGGAAAAAAAGCACGTGCCGCACAGGCCAAAGTCCGCCATAGCGAGGATTAGCCGGGGCAGTCCAAAATCCTCGTGCCAGCGAGGCGATGATATGGTCCGTAGTGGGGTCAGTGCCGCATTTGTTGGCCAGCGAGGCGTCGGAGGCGTCTTGGCGAACGAAGCCTGTAACTTAGGCGTAAGCGTCGCGTTGATAGGCTCGTGACGGACCAGCATAGAAGCATACGCTTCCCAAGCGTGCCGGGGCCGCAAGGCACCCGGACCAGATAGGCCCCCCCCGGACAGCCTTGAAAACGGGTCCTCCGGGGGGGCGCTTTTGTGGCTAACCCACATATTAGGGCCTTCGTTATTTTGTCCGTCCCCGCAGCTGTAGTCGGATGGCGCTACAAGGCTTCGTTCAATCCAGCCTCAGCTAATTATATTTTTGAAGGGAAGGCTCTGAACCTCGGCCCACGGATTTCGCGGCGTTGAATTGCGCGATTTCGGTGCGCAACACCTCAAACGAAAAAGTGTCATGACATTGTCCGACATTTGTGATACCTACCTACAGACGGACAGGAGACCAGCCGATGACCAAAACTGCCATTCGTTCGGAAAAGCTGGATCTGCGGCTCAGCACCGACGCTAAGCGGAGGCTCGCCGCCGCCGCGGCCGCCACCCAGCGTTCGGTCAGCGAGTTCGTGCTCGAAAGCGCGCTCGCCCGGGCCGAAGAGACCTTGCCGGACAGA
>JAGWRJ010000782.1 GCA_028869725.1 Alphaproteobacteria bacterium
CCAGGATCGCCGGTTACGTAGTGGGAGTCGTACTCAGCCAGGAGCTCATCGGGGGATGCCGACCGCGATATTGAAGGGCTCCAGCCCGTTGTCGTGATCCAGAAGGAAGAGGTTAAAGCCTTCGGCGCACGAAAACTAACACATCTCAAAGAGGGCGTCGGCCCATGTCGACGCATCAATGGCTGCGTTGTAAATCGCAGATATCGATTTGATGAGACTGTCCATCCTGCCGCATTCGATAATTACACCTCCGTAACATTAAATAAATCCATCATGATACAACTGCAAGCTGCAGTGGCGGGGGCGAAAATCCTATAAGTTATTGAAATATATCTCGAAATTTCATCATCTGGCTTTGCCGTTGGCCTGGCGGCGGCAATCGCGCTGGTGGCACTCCCGCGACTTGACCTTCCAGTTACTAGAAGCCTTATCTGCAATTGCATCTGTTGGAGATGAAATTATGAGTTCCATGACGTCTGACACGAACCAAAAGGGGCGCCCAGCGACCGTTCTTTCCGTCTCCGGTATGACGTGCGAGGGGTGCGCGAATGCTGTGACACGGGTTCTGACCAAGGTCCCCGGCGTGGACGCCGCAAACGTGGATATCGCCACCGGCCGGGCCAGTGTGACCGGCACCGCCCGAACCGAGGACCTCATCGCTGCAGTGATGGCGGCTGGATACGGTGCCAAGCTCGCGACGACCGACGCGGCGGCATAGCGGCATGATGGCCACGGACATGAGTTCGTCGGCGCAGGCTCATGTCATCCTGCCCATCGAAGGAATGACCTGCGCGACCTGCGCCGGGCGCGTGGAAAAGGCTCTCCGGGCATTGCCCGGGGTGCAGGCGACAGTCAATCTTTCCAGTGAGACAGCAGACGTACAGTTTGACGCACAACGCGTTGTTCCCACCACACTGGTTGAGGCTGTGGAGCGTGCCGGCTATGGCGTGCCACGTGAAACGCGGGAGCTTGCTATTCACGGCATGACCTGTGCGACCTGTGCCGGACGTGTTGAGAAGGCTCTTGCGTCGGTGCCCGGGGTTATCCGGGCGGAGGTAAACCTCGCGAGCGAAAAGGCTCTGGTCGAAGGATCCGCCGGCATTCTTCGTCCGGCAGATCTTGTCGCCGCAGTTCGTCGTGCCGGATATGATGGCGACGTTCTTACCGGCGACGTCGAACGCGATCAGGCGCTGCTTGTCGCCGAACAACAGCGGCTTGCGCGTGACACGCGACGCATTGCCGTGGCCGTGATATTGAGCGCGCCGCTGCTGTTGCCCATGGTGGGCATCGATCTTCCTGCCTGGCTGCAGCTGCTGCTCGCGACACCTGTGCAGTTTGTCCTTGGTGCGCACTTTTATGTGGGCGCATGGAAGGCGCTGCGCGCCAGAACCGGGAACATGGATCTTCTGGTCGTGCTTGGTACGTCTACGGCTTATTTCTACAGCCTCTATCTGATGCTGACCCAGCCGGCTGGCACGCACCTTTATTTCGAGGCGGCGGCGGTGGTGATCGCGCTCATCATGGTGGGTAAGGGGCTTGAGCTGCGTGCCAAACGCTCGACCACTGCGGCAATCCGGGCGCTCATGTCCCTGCGCCCAGAGAGCGCGCGTGTCGAGCGCGAGGACGGCGAAATCGAGGTTCCGGTTGCAGCCGTTGCCGTCGGCGATGTGGTCGTCGTCCGCCCCGGTGAGACACTGCCCGTGGACGGGATTGTGGTGAGCGGCTCCAGCGACGTCGACGAGAGCCTCCTCACCGGCGAGAGCCTGCCGGTCACAAAGCGCGCGGCAGAAAAAGTTACGGCCGGCTCGCTCAACGGCCGCGGACTGCTGCGCATTGAAACTACCGCCGTAGGCGAAAAATCGACGTTATCGAAGATCATTGCACTGGTTGAACGCGCGCAGGCTAAAAAAGCCCCTGTGCAACGCCTGGTTGATCGTGTTGCCGCCATCTTCGTGCCCGTCGTGGTGACGGTCGCATTGTTGGCCTTTCTTGGGTGGTGGCTGATCGTTGGCAACTTTACGACCGGCATCGTTGCTGGCGTTGCGGTGATGGTTATCGCCTGCCCCTGTGCTCTCGGACTTGCCACGCCAACGGCACTGATGGTCGGTACCGGTGCTGCCGCGCGCGCCGGCATCCTTATCCGTGACGCAGAGGCACTGGAACGCGCCCACCGTCTTGACACCATTGCCCTCGACAAAACAGGCACCCTGACCGAAGGCCATCCAGCTGTGACGGAGATCGTTCCGAACGGGATTTCCGAACAGGAGCTTCTGATTGTGGCAGCGGCGGTGCAGACCGGCAGCGAACATCCACTCGCCCGCGCAATTCTGGAAAAGGCCGAAGGTTTGTCTTTACCCAAGCTGGAGATGTTTCAGAGCCACCCCGGCATGGGAGTAACTGCACGTCTGAACGGACGTATCTTCGCGATCGGCAATCGGCGACTGATGGACGATCATCAGGTTGCGCGGGATGCACTTGAGCCCCGAGCTGTGGCTCTCGAGGAAAAGGGCCGGACCGTGATGTGGATTGCCGCCACTGAACCAGACGCAGAAACACTGGGGCTGATCGCGGTCGCGGATCCGCTTCGTCCCACTGCCCGGGCGGCCATCGAACACCTCAGAAAGATCGGCATCGAACCCATACTGTTGACAGGAGATAATGCGCGTACTGCTGCTGCAGTCGCGGTGGAACTTGGTATCAAGCAGGTTCTGGCCGGCGTGTTGCCGGACGAAAAGGCAGCGCAGGTCCAGCGACTTCAGTCGGCAGGAAAGCATGTCGGCATGGTGGGTGATGGTGTCAATGATGCC
>JAGWRJ010000783.1 GCA_028869725.1 Alphaproteobacteria bacterium
GACGCGACAGCATGGCGCGAAAATCGCGCAGACGGGCCGTAATCAGGAGCGGCAGGAGGACCACCAGTCCGAAGGCATCGCCGACATACCAGGGAACGGCGACTGACCAGAAGGGTGTGCCGTGACGAAGCCATTGTTCACTGGCCGCCAGCAGCGCCGATGCGACGGGGGCAGGCCCGACGGCAAGGGCAAAGAGGGCTGAGAGCTGCCGCGGCCGCGCCAGATCGAGCGAAGCTCGTGCGATACGGCGCATCACAAGCACCATGATCGCAATCTCAACGCTGTTGCACAGCGTCAGTAACACCGCATCAATCGCCGCGTCGCCAAACGCAAGATCACCTGCAAGCGCCGCCAGGACACCGATGATCATCAATGGCCAGAACGCCCGCCGCGCTGACTTGAGCATCACCGCGCAGATTATGGCATTGGCTACCCAGATGATGGCAACGCGCCCCGTAAATGAGGTCAGCCACAAACAGCCATAGGCGCTGGCAAACACGAGTGCGGCAAACAGGCTGTAGCGCAGAAGCAGCATTACGCTGAGCGGACGGGCAGGCCGCGCCCAGTCCCGGCGAGAGCTGACATGCGGGTGAGGCGCCACGGACATGATTAGCTTCCGATTTTCGCGGCTACACTACCTGCCGCACTCATAACCGGATGTTAACGGCGCGTCTGTGACGCACGCGATCACACATCAGCGACAAAGCTGACGCGACAGCAAAGAGATTTATGGAGTTTTGTGTGTTCGTATCGCCGACAGTCAGCGATGCACCAGATTACACGTCTGTTACAGTGTGCAAGAGCTGCTGTCCCCTTCCATATGGAAGGGGACAGCACTCGTGATCACAGAGATCAGTCTTCGTTGTCGTCGCTACTCTTGCGCTTCAGTGCTGCGCCCAGAATATCGCCGAGCGATGCGCCAGAATCGGAGGAGCCATACTGGGCCACGGCCTCCTTCTCTTCAGAGATCTCGCGGGCCTTGATCGAGAGCGAGATCTTGCGGCTGGCCTTGTCGTACTGCGTGACCATGGCATCGATCTTGTCGCCAACTCCAAAACGCTCTGGACGCTGATCTGCGCGATCGCGCGCAAGATCGGCACGGCGGATGAAAGCTCTCACGCCATCGGCCAGCTCAACTTCGATGCCACCATCATTGACTTCCGTGACCGTAACGGTGACGACCGAGTTCTTGCGGAGGGGTCCCACCTTGTCCATCGGGTCTCCGGACAGCTGCTTGATGCCGAGGCTGACCCGTTCCTTCTCTGGATCGATGTCGAGCACACGGGCCCGCACAACCTGGCCCTTCTGGTAGTCCTTGACGGCGTCGTCGCCGGACTTGTCCCAGGACAGGTCTGACAGGTGCACCATGCCGTCGATATCACCGTCCAGACCGATGAACAGGCCGAATTCAGTGATCGACTTGATCTCACCTTCAATCTCGGTGCCCGGGGGATGGGCCGTAGCAAATGCCTGCCACGGATTTTCCATGCACTGCTTGAGACCAAGGCTGATGCGCCGCTTGTTGGAATCGACTTCCAGCACCTGGACTTCGACATCCTGGCCCGGCGTGACGATCTTGGAGGGGGCAACGTTTTTCTTCACCCAGCTCATCTCGGAGACATGCACGAGTCCCTCGACGCCTGGCTCGAGTTCGACGAACGCGCCATAATCGGTCACGTTTGTTACCTTGCCGCTGAAGCGGGCGCCGACCGGATACTTGGCGCCAACACCTTCCCAGGGATCTGTCTGCAGCTGCTTCATGCCGAGGCTGATGCGCTGCGTATCCTGATTGATCTTGATGATCTGCACGGTCACGTTCTGACCGACATGGAGCACCTCGGTAGGATGGCTGACCCGGCGCCAGGCGATGTCGGTGACATGCAGCAGCCCATCGACGCCACCCAGGTCGACGAACGCACCATAGTCAGTGATGTTCTTGACCACACCCTCGACCACCTGACCTTCCTTGAGGCTGGCAACCAGGGAGGAGCGCTCTTCGGCCCGGCGCTCCTCGAGCACCGCACGACGCGAAACGACGATGTTGCCACGCCGACGATCCATCTTGAGGATCTGGAACAGCTGCGGCTGGTTCATCAGCGGACCAACATCGCGCATCGGGCGCACATCCACCTGAGACCCCGGCAGAAAGGCTACTGCCCCATCAAGATCGACGGTAAAGCCACCCTTGACGCGACCGAAGATCACGCCGGTGACACGCGCTTCCTCGTTAAAGGCCCGCTCAAGACGGATCCAGCTTTCTTCACGACGCGCCTTGTCGCGGCTGAGCACCGCCTCACCCATCGCGTTTTCAACGCGTTCCAGATAGACCTCGACCTCATCGCCAATAGCGACATTGGCGGGCTGACCCGGCATCGAGAATTCTTTGAGCGCCACTCGACCTTCGGTCTTGAGGCCGACGTCGATGACAGCAAAATCGCTTTCGATGGCCACGATCGTGCCACGGATGACCGAGCCTTCCTGGGGCGAGCGGCCTTCGAGGCTGGCCTCGAGCATGGTTTCGAAATCGGCGCGGGAGGGAGTGGCGATGGATTCAACGGCGTGAGACATGAATTTCCTTAAGTGGGCTGAGAAGTGGCGTCGCGCCTGTCACGATGCTCCGGTGAATTTGGGAACAGAATGAAGACGAAACGGTCTTAAAGCCAAATATGCCGACCCGGTCCGAAACCGGGCGGACTTCCGCACATCGGCCCGTCTTTCCAGAACATGGCACCCGCGCAGCAGGTTGGTTCAAATCGGGATTTGGAACGCAGAACCAGCTCGGGCGAGCGTCGCCGGGTCTCCTTCAACCCCTTGGCTTGGCTTCGAGCTTGGCCGCAAGCCTGGGTTCCACCAGGACAAGGGCGGTTGCGAACGCGGCGTCTATACCCAAATCTGTCGTATCTAGCAAGGCAGCATCATCGGCCTGGCGCAGAGGTGCCACCGCCCGTGCACGATCGGCCGCGTCGCGGCTGACCAGTTCTTCACGCACGTCATCTTCGGACCGCTGAATGCCCAGACCGGCCAGTTCCAGCCAACGGCGATGGGCGCGGACCTTCGGGTCCGCATCGACAAAAAGTTTGGCATCGGCCTCAGGACATATGACCGTACCGATGTCGCGGCCATCGACGACTGCGCCGGCCGCACCGCCTGGCGGATGGGCGATGAACTGGCGCTGATAGTTCAGAAGTGTATCGCGGACGCTGGCGATGGCGGCGACTTTGGACGCAGCAGCGCCCACGGCGTCGCTGCGCAGACGAAGCTCCTGGGCACGCGTGTGATCGATCGCGCGTGCGGCGGCAAGTGCGTCGATTTCCGAGGTCGGATCTCCTCCGGCATCCAGTACGCCAAGTGCCGTCAACCGGTAGAGCACGCCCGAATCCAGATGTGCAAAGCCGAAATGCTGAGCAAGGCGACGTGCCAGCGTGCCCTTGCCCGACGCAGCAGTGCCATCGACGGCAATCACCGGTGGATGCATCAACCGGGCTCCGCGAAATTGGCGCCCAACCGGCGCATCAGGGGACAGAATTCCGGAAAGCTGGTCGCGATCATGGTGGTGTCATCCACAGCCACCGGATCACGGCTGGCAAGGCCCGCAACCAGAAAACTCATGGCAATGCGGTGATCCATCTGGGTGGCAATGATGCCGCCGCCGGGCACATCACGCCCCATTCCCTCGATGATGAGGCCATCGGCCAGTTCCTCGACCCGGACACCGATTGCCTTCAGACCGGCGGCGACGGCGGCTAGGCGGTCACTCTCCTTGACTCGAAGTTCTTCGAGACCGCGCAGCACCGTGCGCCCCTCGGCAAAAGCTGCGGCCACCGCAAGGATCGGATATTCGTCGATCATGGACGGTGCCCAGTCCGCTGGCACTTCGATACCGCTGAGCGGGCTGTGGCGCACCACGAGATCCCCAATTTCCTCGCCACCGCTGTCGCGCCGGTTTACCACCTCAAGAGACGCGCCCATCGCGCGCAGCGCAGCAAAGAGACCGGTTCGACGGGGATTGAGCAGCACATCTGGCACGCGGATCTCCGAGCCCGGAACCAGCAATGCAGCCACCGCGGGAAAGGCCGCCGAGGACGGATCGCGCGGCACGGCAATCGGGCAGGCCGTCAGCTCAGCTTCGCCCAGGACGGAGATCGCCTCACCGGTCTCCAGAGGTTCGACGTGGATCTGGGCACCGAAGGCACGCAGCATGCGCTCAGTGTGGTCACGGGTCAGTGCCGACTGCGAGATGGTGGTGCGTCCTGGGGCATTGAGTGCAGCAAGCAATAGGGCGGATTTGACCTGCGCCGACGCGAGCGTGACGTGATGGCGGATCGGCAGGGCCTCACGCGCCCCAACAAGGGTGATGGGCATGCGTCCACCCTCGCCCGCCTGAGCTTCGGCTCCGAACAGGCGCAGCGGTTCCAGCACCCGCCCCATGGGCCGGCGGCGCAGGCTGTCATCGCCGGTGAAGACCGCCCGGATCGGGGTGGTGGCCATCATACCCATCACCAGCCGCGAACCGGTACCCGAATTGCCAAAATCGAGCACGTCCTCGGGTTCACCAAGTCCGCCGACGCCGACGCCAAAGACCGACCAGCTGCCATCCGCATGGCGCTCGACCCGCGCCCCGAAGGCGCGCATGGCGGCTGCCGTGTTCAGCACGTCCTCGGCCTCGAGCAGCCCCTCGATGCGGGTTTCGCCCACACAGAGGGCACCCAGGATGAGGGCACGGTGGGAAATCGACTTGTCGCCCGGCACGGCGGCGGTACCGCCAAGCAGGGAGCCGGCAGCGTGGGCACGAAGCGGACGGGGCGATGCGTGAACCATGGCGACTGCCTAGCGCAACCGGAGGCCCGGTCAAGTGCGTGTCGGGTGCCCCAGGGCATAAAATTGTCAGTCAGCGGCAACTATCACTTTGACAGTGGCCTCCACCCGTGGCAAACCCGCGCCCTTCGCAATCACGACGGACCTTTCACCCTTGGTCAAGGCAGATCTCGGAACGAAGCGTGCATGCCCCTCTTGCGGGGCCCGCTTCTACGACCTTCAGAAGCGGCCGATCGAATGCCCCAAGTGCGCATTCACGTTCGAGCCGGAAGCACTCTACAAACAGCGCCGACCGCGCCAGCCGGAGCCGCAGGAAGCTGAGGCCGAAGCCGAGCGCGAAGACGAGGAAGAAGAAGAAGGCGCGGAAGAGGAAGAGGACGTCGAAGTCGAAGAGACCGAGGCGGAAGCTCCCGCGAAGGCCAAAAAGAAGCGTCCTGCGTCCGATGAGGACGAGGAGGAGCTCGAAGAAGACGAGGTTGAAGAGACGGAAGAGGACTTCGAAGACGCCGGCATGAGCGTCGTCGAGGACGAAGCCGACGAGGATGATCTCGATCTTGGCGACGATGAAGACGTCGAGACTGATGACGACGACGAAGATCTCCTTGCCGAGGTCGACGAAGATGAAGACGAGGACATGACCGGCATCATTGATGCCGATATCGAGAAGGACGAGCCGTAAGGCCGCCTGCTCGCGCAGAACTTCCGGCGACCCAAGGCCGGACGCTGGTTCGGGGCTGTAGCTCAGTTGGGAGAGCGCGTGAATGGCATTCACGAGGTCAGCGGTTCGATCCCGCTCAGCTCCACCAATATTTTCAATGACTTAGATGCACATCTAACGTACCAATCCTGAGACATTGAATGGCTGGGTAACAGCACGGGTAACGCCGAACGCCTACCACTTTAGAATGCCGGCCCAAGCGTCCCCTTTTTTCTTCGCTGGCGGGATCAGCCGTTTTGGTCGGCGCAACGTAGTCCCGAAGATCGCCCTACATTTCATCGCCAGACCCTGAATTCCAACGGTATGGCTCACCAGCGCGGGCTTTCCACATACTCTGAGAGTTGAGCAATGTTGTGCCGCCAGCCACATCGTTGGCGTGCTTGGACAATGCGAGCAGCACCATTGCTCCAAGATGCACGTGATCCTTCGCGTTTAGCCTCTTAAGAAGACGGAAGAAGTTGTCTCTCTGCACACTTTCAACATCTGGGTGGAGAAAGATAAGAATAATAAATTGAACCAAATTATGATTATCTTTGAGCTCCTTACGCCAAAGTGCGTACATGAACAGAGCAATTACCGCCGCCAGTCCACCAAAGAGCCACACCATATCTAAATCCCTCTTTTTGCCCCTCGCCATAAATACACTTAGCGAAAAATACACGGCCACACCGTTCTATACATGTGTGCTACTGAATTCGTTTCTGGTTATTTAATTTCGAATGCCCACGCCCGAATTGGTCCATTGATCCGCTCGTACGCTTGGCGGCTGGTTTGTGACTCCCGGAATGTCCGCTTGTGGACCATCAAAAGTGATGGTCCAGTCCAACGGTCAAAGGGGGGAACTCAATGAGAAAGCAAATTGCAGTCTTCGCGCTGGCGAGCGCGCTTGCCGGTTGCGTGTCGGCGGGAACTCAGGTGACTGAACAACAGGCCCAGCAGTTCAAAAAGGGCATCACCACTGAAAGCCAAGTGATCGCCAAGCTGGGTTCCCCTACCACAACAACGATCAAGGATGACGGGACGCGGGTGGATACTTACGTCTTTACCCACGCGACCCCGAATGCAGTGGATTTCGTTCCCGTTGTCGGGCTTCTCGCGGGGGGAGCTCATGGCAAGAGTACCCAGGTCGCTTTCACCTTCAACAAGAGCGGCGTTCTTCAAAGTTACGCGAGTACCACCTCGAACGTCGACATGCATACGGGGGTGTTCAATTGACCAGGCAACGTAAGGTGCGCCCAGAGAAAGCCATCGGCAAATATGTACTCTGCATCCCGCTCTTGGGGCTCAGCTATCCCGTCACGAGCGTTGCCGCGAGATCTGCGCCGGTAAACGTTTGCATGGCTCTTAAGACGGCTGTCCGGTCGGCTGAAATGGATGCCAGCGATGCGCTCGCGGAAAAACTCACCGAAGACAGTGCGCCGAGGGGTGCTGTGGAACAAGAGACGATTGTCGCGGCATACGATCAAATTCGGGACAATTTGATGCTCATGGGACAGCATCATTGCTCCCCGCTGGATCGCCCAATCGATGCGCACATATACCTGGGCGATGCCCTGACCTGCCAAGGCGATCTGCTGAAGGCGCAGGTGCAATCCTCAACGACATCACCAGCAAGCTGTGACCGCTCCACTTGGAAGCCATTCGCGGCGACCGTCCCAGGAGTCAGCCATGGCAACTAGTATCCTTCACTCTGCACCAAACGGGGCGAAAATGATCGTCGCCGAGTTGAGAGACGGAAATGGCAATCTTGCCGCCCCGCTCATGTACACCGTTACGGGCCCCCATACTCCAGCCCCTTTATATTCGGGTCCGAGCAAAGACGAAGCCGATGAGGCTTTCGAGGTGGCACGACAGGCCAAGCGTCCAAAAGCCTAACTTTCAGCCAGTACCACGTAGTCACCAATGTCCGCCTAGGATGGGGATTTAGCCGACTGCACCGCTTCATTTTGGCGCGCTCTCTCACTGAGTTCATTCTGTACCCGCGCCTCGATTTCCTTCCTTTCACGCCCCTGCCGTCATTCAGCGACCTCACGCCAATATACTACCGCTGAGACCTATACGGACGTTGACTACGCGGAAGGTAGAGGCCTTCGGAAAGAGCTGTCTTATACTGCACTTCCACAAACAAGGAGTTTGCCATGAGCAACGAAATTGCGCTCGAAGTGAAGGATGTTCGAAGCTTGGTCGCGGCGATTCTCGCCGCCGGGGTTCTAGCAAGTAGCCGGGGTGCACAAGACAATGTTGGCGAGGACGCCTACGCCGTCTACAAACGCATCCGAGCAGAACTTGTGAAGGGCGGTATGTCTTGAAAGATGGGCCCAGCGACCTTCGCCGCTGAGCCCTTTCTTGCGACCTCTGCCGCTAATCAGATCGACCTCTGCCGATCTTCCTCCGCGCCGACCCGTGCCGACGCTTAGAGCGGTTATTCGCCTAGCTTGTCAGCTAGGACCTCTGCGCGCTTGCGTACCTCAACGGCCGCAAATGCCGCGTCCTCGATGCGCTCCATGGGCGGCACATCAGGCTGAGAGCAATTCTCCTCGCAAAGACGTTCGGCGATCCTGGCGGCTCTGAGAAGGTCCAGTGCGGCGTTCTCGGTTTCCACATCTTGGGCCATAACCGATCTCATTTCTTGCCGTTGAGAATGGATGTCGGCTGCGCAGAGTTTCGCGGCATGATTGGAGATGCCGGCACGAGCAACGCTTCACCTTGTTCACGCTCTGCACGCTCGAACGTGGCGCGTGTACGTGGATGCTGAATAATCGTGGATAGTGCAACGTGACGCTGCGCTGCCTCCTCAGAGTGCTTCGAAGTCATGGTGAGTATCCTCTCTGATCATCGACGCACGATCGCGCCGGTGCAGAAAAGATGGTCGCGCGAATTGCCCAGATCAATTCCCCAAAATGGGGCTATCGATACCCCAAATTGGAGCCATGTGTCCCCAAAGCGGGGTTATCGCTTCCGCGGATTGCTGTTGGCCTTTGCGACCCATGACGGTGCCTGGCGCTTGGCTTCTGCAACCGCCTCCTTCATGCCCTCATGCACCGCGACGATCATTTCGCTGCGTAGCTGCTCCGCCATGCCTTGTTGGGCGTAACGGGCATCGACATTGATCACCGGGGCAATCGACACGGTGGCGCCGCCGTGAGCCGTCATGGCATCGAACTTGGCGCCTGCGTTCATCGCTGCCAGGGTGCTTTCATTGCCTTGCGTGCCGGCCGCAGTGACCACGCTTTCGCCGGCAGACAGACGTGCCATGATGGAGTCCGAGGTAGCGGTGCCGGGACCATTGAGGTTGATGACACCAGTCGCAAAGCCCGCCACCGACTCGATGGACTGAATGATCGAAGCACCTTGCGAAATCACGATTGCCCAATCGGCGAGATTAGATGGAAATGGCGCCGCGAGCGCCTTGGCCAATGCTTGTTGGATCTTGATCGTCGCGTCGGCGATCGCGAAGGCCTTGGAGATCCCGAAGAGCACGCGGTATGCGGCGCTCGATTTGCCGGCGAAGCCAGCCACCGCGTCGGCTAGTTTGCTGAAGGTGTCTTCGCCGATCAGAAGCTGGGAGTGATACATCTGCGTATAGAGCGCTTGTATCTTTGCAGCCGCCTGCGCATGGATTTCCACCTCCATGGCTGCATAACTGCGCACGCCCTTGATGCCAGCGTCTTGCGCCTGCTTCAGCGTCTCCAGTTGCTGGTTCATCTGGTTGTTGATGCCCTTGACACCAGCGGCAAGACCGATTTGGGCGCTGACACCAAATGGATTTCCGTGTCCTAAGCCGGCCTCGATGCCAAGCAGGCTCTTGTTGAGGCCCGTTCCGGCTTGAGCAACGGAGAACTCAAGCGGCGTGATCTTGTGCTGGGCCTTGAGCGCATCAAGTGCCTTCATAGTGTCGAGATAATCCGAGACCTGCTTGTTGATCCCGTCGAGGATCTTCGACTGTTCCTTCCAGGCATCGTTCCTGAGCACCAGCTTGCTAATCAACGCGGCCTCTGCCGGATTCAATTTCGACAGATCGTTGAGTTGCTGTTCCGTGAGGTTCTTGTCGGCGCTCTTCAATTGGCTGCGAAGGTGGGCTTCGATCTTCAACTCTTCGAGGATCGCATCGCGATTTGGGCCGGATACACGGTCAGCCTGGCCTTGCGCATTCAGGTTCGAGATCTCCCGCGCCATGATGCTCTTGCGGCTCTCGGTAGCGCCGGATGGCGGCGTCCAGCTATTGTCGAAGCTGGGAGGTACAAAGGCGCGAACCTGCGGCGTGATCGTCACTGGCTGGATGAGGTGTGCCTGATGACCAATCAGCCGATTGGTGTCCTGCGTCAGGGAGTTGATCCGTTGACTGATGTAACCCTGTGTAAGATCTCCCAGCGCCGCAAAGCTGGGGCCGAAGCCGGGAAGCATCTGGAGCAGCTTGGCGTACTGCACCAGCGAGGAGATGTATTTCAGCATCGAGATGTCGGCCTGATCCGCATTGATCGCGGCCTGGATCATCTGGTCGTTGGTCGACGCCATGGCGCGCGCCGATAGTTGGCTGCGCTCATACAGCTCGTAGAACGCGGCACTGAGGCCCAAGATGGCCGCGCCGATGGGGCCGCCGAAGAAGGCTAGAGCGGTATCAAGGGTGCCCACCGCCGCCGCGGACAACCTGGCCATGATGCCTGTTTCGGCAAGGGCAGCATCATAGGCTTCCGTCGCTGCGGTTGCCCGTACCGTTGCAGCCGCCACAGCGTCCGTCGCCGCCGCCAGACGCCCCTCTGAGGCCGTCAGGAGGTTGGTGATGCCGATCTGTGCCCGATCACTGTCCGCCCGCGCCAGCGCCGCCCGCAGGCCCGCGACGTTGGCCGTAAGACGGGTTTCAACCGCCCGGGCCGCCTCGAGATCCGCCAGCGCACCATCGGCGACCGCCTTGGCCCGCATGGCTTCAGCCTGCGCCGAACCGATCTCCACCGCGTTGCCACTCAGGATCGCCGCCGTGTATTGCGCCTGTGCCGCTGCGGCCTGCGCCATCGCCGGGATGTAGCGGCCCAGGAGCCGGGCTACGAAGACCGAGAACAGGGCTTCCGAGGCGACCGTCACCGCATGGGTGATCTGATCCATGTTGTCCGCGACGGTCTTAAAGGCGGGCCCCAAATCCATGACCGCCGAACTGGAGAACTTGATCGCCTCGTTGCTGGCGGCGCGGAACATGCGCTCCATTTCGTAGCCGGGGGTCTTCATCTTGTTGACCGCATCGGCCGTGGCCCCGGTCTTGTGGGCCATGTCATCCATGATCTGGTTGAACTTCTGGCCCGCCGCGCCGGCCAGGGACAGGATCGGGATGATTCCGCGCACATTGCCGAAGAGCGCCGCCAGCACATCGGCATTGGCATGCGTCTTGGCCATGAGGTTTTCGAGGAACTTCTGTAGTCCCTCGGCCTGCAACGCCGTGGTGTTGAATTGCAGACCCAGAAGCGCCGCTTCCTTCTTCGCCATCGTGGTCGGGTGAACGATGGCGGTCAGGATGTCGCGCAAGCCGGTCACGGCTTCGTCGGTGTTGATACCGCCGGTGGTGATGGCCGCGATCGCCGCGTCCAACTCATCGAGGCTCACACCCGTTTGCGCCGCGATCGGTGCCACCCGGCCCAGCGAGGAGGCCAGTTCGCCAATCGTGGTCTTGCCGTCGCGCATGGCCACGAAGAGCGAGTCCGACACGGCCTGCACGTTTTTCACGCGCCCGGCATAGGCGTTCATGATCGATGTCAGGCCATCGGCCGCCGTGAAGATGTCGGTGATCCCGCCCAGGGCCAGCTTGTTGGCCGCTGTCAGATATTCCGTAGCCTCTTTGGCGTTTGTCGCGCCGGCCGAAATGATCTGGTAGAGCGCCTTGGCTTCGTCCGTGGGCGCCGCGGCAAACGCATCGCTTTGTGCGAGCACCGCCTTGGTCAACTGCTGCATGCTGACCTTGGTGGTATCCACCAGCGTTGACACCTCGGCCATGCCGTTCTGGAAGGCGATTGTCTTTTCGATGGCGCTGCGGGCGGAGAAGCCAACAGCGGCAATGCCCAAGGCCACGCCTCCGAAGAGCACCCCGGCTTCGGACACAGTGGTTACAAGGGCGCGCATGCGGCTGGCGACGCCGCCCAAGGGACCGTCAATGGCCGCCATGGCGCTCGCCATGCCGCGTGCCTCGCCCGTGAGCGCAGCCAGCGAGCGCCCGGCTTTGGTATGGGCGGAGGTTAGACCATCCGCCGCCCGTTCCGCTTTGTTGGAGGCGGTTGCGAGGTGATCCAGGCGACGGGTAGCCATATCGGCATCGCCGCTTTCGATCCGAAGGCCCAAAGTCGCAAGATCGGTGGTCATTGTGCGTTGCCTGTGAGTTGCAGGAATTGCAGGTGCAGCGCCGGCGGAATGTCCAACAACTGTCCCGGCTGCTTATTGGATTTGAACCAAAGCCACAGCATGGCGAGGAATTGCTCATCGTCAGGCAGAAGCGCCTTCGAATAGAGGGGCAACCGCGCAAACGTGGACGCTAACGGGTCATAGAAGACCACCGTCTGGTTGTCCTGATCCGCAGCGGAAACTACTTCGCCTGGAATATGCGGACGCACCCGGAAGCACCGTTGCGGATGTCGTGAGAACCAACTGCGGTCCCACGACTGAGCCCGGCTCAGTGCATCCTTGTGCTTCCGGCTTTCAGCGGCGCTGGTCATGCTGCGGCGGCCGCGCCTCTGCGGTGGGCCTCATACTCGGCAAGGCTGGCGAAGAACTTGCCGCGGGCCAGTTCATCACCGGTCGCCGGCTTGTAGGAGGACTCCCCAGGGATCACCCGTAGCACTCGATCGCCGTCCCTGAGCAACCAGGGGGTGTCTTCGCTTTGGAAGGTTTGCTCGATCCGGGCAAACGCATCCCTGTCCAGTCCGGCCGTCTCGCGTGCGACCGCTTTCATGGTGTCGATGGCGGCCTCGGCCTCCGCAACCGCATCCTCCAGATCGCGGATTGCGTCCATGTGGGGCGCGAACCGCCTCTCGAGTGTCAACTGTAGAACCCGCTCAAAATCCTCTGCGTTCAACCCAGACATCATGGCGGGCGCGGTCAGCACGGCATCGGCCAGGCGCTCATCAACCCCGGGCTGGGTCAGGAGGGCCATCACCTCCATCGGACGCATGGCGCGCAGAACCGCCCGGATCTCTTGCCGATCGAGCGCGCCGGCCGCATCGCCCCTGTCCGGGGCTGGGATAGAAATCGCTGCCCGCTCTTCCCGAACCACTGCCCGTGCCTTCTTGATCGGAGCCGCAGCCGTCGCCAGACGCGGAAGGAGCTCGCGGCGCATAAGATCGGATGCAGCCTTCATGCGTCCGGTTTCGGTCAGGTCCGCGCTATTCCGAAGCGTGGTCGCTTTCGCGCTGACCTCCTCGGCGATCACGCCCGCGGCCATAACTGCGGCGCGCAAGCCTTTGGCCTTCGCGTGGTCACGTACACGGCCCAAAAGCTGACTGGTCAAATTCATGGTGTTACCCCTTCCTTGGTTTTGGCCTCGCGCATGGCGCGGTCCCGTTCCATCATCTCGTGAAGAGCAAACAGTCGCTCTTCGTCCCGTCTCGTTCCAGTCACCCCGCAAAGCGGATTGTTGCCTTCTGCGACCGTCCGGTAGTGACTGACAACCGCAGTAGCCGACTGCCGCTTGCGACCAGCGAGGTTCACCACCCCCGCGACGGAATTACTGAGGTCGTCATGGCCGTGAGGCTCGTGGTCCACCGTTTCGCGGCCGCCGCGTGCAACCCGCCGCTCCAGGCCGACGATCTGGGCGACCAGACGCTCATTATCGAGCAGGTCGACCGTCGCGGCGTTCAGCCGGGGCAACAATTCCCGATAGAGATCAGAGCGGGTCAGATCCGCCAGTCGGTAGTTCACGCCATGCTTGCGGAACTGCTCGCGTGGCCATTCACCGCCGAACCGATCGCCCGTGACTTCGGCGAGGCCGTAACTCTTCAGCGTGTCGGCAAACTCGTTGGCCACGGCTTCAGGGGAAAATGGCGGCCGGCGTTCCCGCATAGCATCCAAAATCACCCGCTCGCCCTCGCTGTGGGCAATCGCCAGCGTCATAGCGTCATTGGAGCCGCCCGAGGGGTCCACAAACCCGAAATACCGCAAGCCCGAAACTCTTGGCCGCTCTCGCACGCCAAGCGACACGCAGGCCTCCACAACCTCGCGGGTGACGAATTGCTCAACGTCTGAGCGGAATTCGGCCAAATACTCAGCGGCGGCGCGGGCGTAATCGCGCGCCAACGCTTCATCCACAACCGACTGCCGCAAGCTGGGGTTCATTTCGCGTGACGTGGCCTTCCAAACCAGAGGCCCGCCATCCTTGCCCCACCATCGGCGATAGGCGTTCCATAGCTCGCCGCGCTTGGCGTAGGGCGACGATGCCAGGAGCATCACACTGCCCGGAATCGACGCCAGCCCAGGCCGAACCGCTGCCAAGATCTCATTGTCCGGGTTCGCACCGTCATCACTACGCCAGAATGCAACCTCGTCTCCGATCACCGCCGCAAACGTGTATCCGCGCGTGGTGCGCCATGAAGCCGTGCCGACCTCAATCGTGACCTGATTGCGAAGGTCAAACCGCTCTGCGGCCGGATCTGCCTCAAGCATCGCCTTCAGCATCGGGATCGTGGTGAGCATGCCGCCGATGTAGCGCACGATCACGCGCGCCTGACGCCTGTCTGTGGCGATCACCATCACCGTCGCGCGCTCGCCGGGTTGCAGGAAGGACCGATAATCGCGAAAGCAGGCCAGAAACACGGCCACCAGCGCCATGATGAAGCTCTTGCCGCCACGTCGACCCACGATTAGCCACGCCTCTGTGTGCGGCTCTGTGGGCGCCAGATCGCATCCTGTGTGCTTGCGGTACGTCGCAAGTTGCTCATCCGTCATGGGCAATGCGAAGAACGCCGCCAGGAACGCGAACCACGCCTGCCACGTCGCCTCATCCTTGAACCAAGGCGCAAACAGGTTTCGGTCTTTGCAGGCGGTCAGAATGTCCATCAGTTGCCGGCCAACCGCGTCAAATAGCCGTCACGCGCGATCGTCGCCTCGTAATTGATCCCGCCATCTGCCTCAGGTGCGTAAATCGGATGCAACAGGCTTGCAGGGATCGCATCCGCCTCGCCGGTGAAGGTGCGAACCGGGCGCTGCATCGCGTCCAGGCCGGAATCGCGGTGATCCAGCGCATGCTCGATTGCAGACAGGTCGACCATCGCCGCTCGCAGTTCGGCAATTGCGGCCGCATATCGCCTTCCGGCGGTATCGCGTGCGCTTAGCAACTCATCCACAGTCATTCGCGTCAAGCTGCCTCCTTCGCCTTCGCGGCGACGTAGCGTTGAAGATCTGGCGCCAAATCGTGTGCGCGGCGCTCAAGGCCAAGGTCGGCCAGAAGCCGCCGCTGTGCGTTTGTGAGGGCCATGAATTCGGCCAGGTCGACCGGATCACCGCTCAAGTAGCTTGCCGCTGCGTCCTTGAGCATGGCGCCTAGAACTGCGGTGTTTTCGACCAGCTCGCGTTGCATGGCGGTGAGGTGATCAAAGCCGCCCAGATCAGCCGCGATGCTGTCTCGTAGCTCGAATGCTACACGTGCAGCGCTGGTGCGCCGATCAAGATCCGCCAATGTGCGCAGACGCGCCTTTTTGAGGGCCTTCGGCTTCGCGTCTGCGGGCTTTTCGGTGTGTATCTCTTCGCTTTTCATCTAACCCAATCGATACCCGTGCGTTACCCAGCTAGCGAATCACCCAAAATGATGATCTCACTTTTGCTTATTTACCAGCATTTCATGAAAATAGGCTCTGTGACTGCCGATCACACGCTTATGTGGACCAAGCGTTGTTCGCGCAAGCAAGAAAGATCGATTGTGGACAGATTTTTTCGTGTGCATTCCTAGGCAACCTTATGAATTTTGAATTGGCTCGGGTCTTGATAGCTGGGAAGAGATGACTTGCCGGCGTTGAAGGTCACGGCGTTCCTAGACCAGTTGCGCCAAGCTGCGCTCCAGTCGGCCCAGAGTTTTCCGGTCTTCAAGTGGTAGTCTCGGAAGCGCTCAATCTGCTCGGTAATGGCTTCGCACAGGTCTGGGCGCTTCTTTGCGCGCCAATGTTCGAGTGCCCATAGGCGGTCGCGCTCGTTGGGACAATCGTCAGGAAGGGCTTTCTGTGAACGCCGCTTTGTAGCCTTCGGGCCGGCACCTGTATCGCGTACACTCTCAAATGGTTCTTCATATTGTTCTTCAAAGAGTTCTGTACGAAGCCCACTTCGTGTTTTTGTGCGCTGGACTTCGTGTTTTTGCGCAGCTGGCTTCGTGTTTTCGGGATTTAAGGGCGAAGCTGGTTTCGTGTTTTCTGGCTTAATAGGCGAAGTGGGCTTCGTGGTTTCTGAGGGTAAAGACGAATTTGGCTTCGTGTTTTCGCCCGGCTTGAGAATAGGCCGATACCTTGAGACTTGGTGTCGCCCCTTCCCGCTCTGAACCTCTAGGTGCCCGCGAGAGGCGAGTTCGGCGATGCAGGTTTGCACGGTTCTGACTGTTAGCCCCAAGGCACGCGCGACGGTTTCTTGGGAGGGCCTCGAAACGCCCTCCTGCCGATTGAGGTGGCAAGAAAGACGATAGGCCACGCGGAATGAGGATGATGATTTCAATCCTTGGTCTGCACAGACCTGATCAAGCCATTGAAACTTTCTTATCGTAAAGTCGTCGCCACTATCCCCACTACTATCCATGGTCACTGCTCCTGGCTGTTGCCAGAGAGAAGATCGAGCACATGACCAACCGGGCCTGCTGCGCAGCCATTGTTGAGCCTTGGAAGGCTGTGCTGGAGATCTGCGGCGGTCGCACCTCGTTGGAGGGCAATGCTCGCCAGGATGCCCGCATCTCGGGCTGCGTTTTCGGCCTGGCAACCTGGCTTGCCGCCGTTCACGAAGATTTCGGCAACTCGGCCATCAGCAAATCGGCCAATGCCGGCGGTGTAGCAAATTCCACCGTGTTCGAACTCCACGATTTCGTGGCGGCGCCGGTTCGGAAGCTGCTCCCGTATGCCCCTGCTCATTCCATGCCCCATTCTGGGTTGTCGAGAGCAAGGGCGCGGACTACATTCCCCGCGATCTTGCTTGGGTTCAGATCAGTCCATAGCCCGCTCGCCGTGCCACCGGCGGCGGGCTTTTGCTTTGGGGCCATTAGGCGGCCTTCCCGCGCGGCTGGCGCCGTTCCCAATCCTCGAGCTCGTTGAGCCGCCAGAAGCGGAACCGGCCGAAATAGGTTGGGCGGGGGAATTTCATCGCGGGGTCATTCACCCAGCGGTGGAGCGTCATGCTGGTGACGCCATAGCGCTCCCACACCCGGCGAGCGGGGAGAAAGCCGGATTCCGGCGAAGCGGGAGTTTGCGCGATCTCAAGCTGCATGGCCTTCCTCGTGATTACGTTGGACAACACGAGGAGCCTGAAGACAGGCTTGGGGTAATGGGAGGTGGGGGGCTACTCTTTTTTGGCCGCCACTGTCATACGTCGAAGGAAATCCAAGGCAACCACCGCGCGCTTTTCGACTGGTTGATCGCTCAAGAGTTTAATTGTGTGGTCGTACGCGGTGATCGCATCTTCGCGCGCGCGCCCACGACTTATATTCTTTCGAAACTCGATCAGTTCCGAAGGACGAAAGGTACCGCCCGTGGCCTGCGACGCAGCGCGCGCAGCATCGGCGATTTTTTCGGAGTGACCACTCAGTTTCAGGATGTGAACGACCGCCGCAGCGCGAGCTTGGTTGATCGCCTCGAGATGTGCCTTCTCGACTTTTCCGACTTCCCTTGCGGCTCTGTCCCCCACATCCGCCACTAGGCGCCGAAGTGGGCCAAGAAGCCGTGGAGGTACGCCCTCCCGCTGTAAATATGCGATGACGCATGTCAGCGCGATTCCTGATCCGAGGCCCGCGTGCGAGTTTTCGTGAATTCCTTGCGCCGCCTGCAAATCGAACAGGAGTTGGTCCCAGCTCGCGCTCATTTCTGGCCTTTCCGCATGCGCACAACGTTGCTGCGCGGCTTGCCGCCTGCCAACTCGAGGACCCGCTGGGCCCAGCTCTCAAGAGCTATGCGGCGCTCTTCGAAATACTGGTGACGGTTGTAAGTCGCGACCACACCCCGAAACGTGCCGCTCACATGGTTTAGAGCGCGTTCGATCACCGGGATGCTGATTTCCAGTGCCGCCATTTGAGTTGCGGCCGTCCGCCTCAAATCGTGGATGGTCCAACGCTCCAGCACCACCCTTTTGGGATTTTCGCCACGCTCACGGGCTTCCCCCTTGAGGATCGCCAGCATTTCGCGATCGATCTTAGCCTTTGCTCGGCTCCAGCCCGATACCGCCGTTTCGCCGGTCGTGCTGAAGGTGAAGGCAGCGGACGTACGCGGAAGGCCCTTCAAAATCTGCACGGCGGCCTTGGAAAGAGGAACGTCATGGGCGCGGCCATTCTTGGTCCGCTCGCCTGGAAGGGCCCAGACGGCCTTTTCAAGGTCGACCTCAGCCCAAGTCATGCCGCCCACCTCCTCGCGCCTGGCGCCAGTCAGGAGCATGAGCTGCATCGCGGGGCCGAACGGCCAGCCAACGGCCAGAGCAGCCTTCCAGAAGGCCCGAACCTCAGCCTCTGACAGAAACCGTTCCCGTGACTTCTCGGCGCCGGGAGGGTCGATCAGTTCGCAGGGGCTCTGGTCAAGCAGCCCGCGCTTTACAGCCCACCGGAAGAAGGTCCGCAGGGCCGCCAGATGGCGGTTGGCCAGAACCGGAGCGCGATCGGCAACTCCGTCGATATGTCCTACGATCTGGGCCCTCGTTATCTGCCCAAGGCGAAGATGGCCCCACTTGTCGACCACCCCGCCTCGGACCGCCGCGAATTTCTTCGGATCGTCGCCAGGAGCACCGTTTGCCCGGTCAGGCACCAAGCCCAGCATCCGAGCCTGAAGCTTCCAAGCCCGATTTTTGGCCATTGAGTGCCGAACAATGAAGTTACGAACGGCCGTGTCGAATATGTCCGGCTCACCCTCATCGGAGCGGCCTCGAGCCCGGCGCATGGCTTGCTTTTCGGCGGCAGGATCTTCGCCGGTCCGTGCCTTGTCCAAGACGGTGGCTGCGTCTAGGCGGACCCTCTTGAGCTCTTTGCCAGCCCGCTCCAAGTCACCGCCCGACACATAGGGGCCAAGCACCAGTTTGCGAGGCCGCCCATTTGCCCGATACCGAACAGCCCAAGACTTTCGCCCGCTTGGCTGCACGATGAAGTACAGCCCGGTCACCACTCCATCAGGGATTTCCCGCCGCTTGTCGGCAGTGGGCTTAGTGGCGGCCAATGCCGCGGGCGTGAGCGCTTTTGCCATGATGCCCCTCCTGGGTAACACAGGGGTAACGGATGATCTCCGTTATGCTGCGTTACCCCGCGTTGCGAACATGGGACAACAAGCGCAGAAAATCAATGCTACACAAGCGTTTTCGGAACGCATGATGTTGTGAGTTGTTATGCCCCGTTAGCTATCGACAAGAGCATGGCATTCACGAGGTCAGCGGTTCGATCCCGCTCAGCTCCACCAAACACAAAGCCTCAACCGTTCCTGGTTGGGGTTTTTTCTTGCGTACTCGCGCAGGAGTGTCCCCAATCCGCTTCCGGCCCGGACCCAGCAACCGGTTCCCTGTTTCCTCGCTCCCTCGTCCCTGCTGTCGCCCGACATGACGTTGCGCATCACCCGAAACTGGGCGAGGCTGCGCCTACCTGGGCGACATGACGCGGTCGACGTCAGCAAGCAAGGAGAACGGAATGGCGACAATCATCCTGGCCGGAACGCTACTGGCAAAGCCCGGCGAAGAGCCTCTGCATAAGCACTCGGTTCGGATCGAGTCCGGTCGGATCGCCGCCGTCGAAAAGGGGTTTGCTGCCAAAGCCAGCGGTGACGAAATCATCGATCTCTCCGACCAGGTGGTGCTGCCAGGCCTGATAGACTGTCATGTGCATCTGACGGCGGAATTTGGTCCGACCCACAAGATGCTGACTGTCGAGGAATCGGCAGCGGCGATCGCCCTTCATGCTGCAGCGCATGCGCGCGCGACCCTTGTGGCGGGCTTTACGACGGTGCGCGATCTGGGTGAGTTGGGTGGTGCCGGAGACGCAATTTTTGCGCTGCGCAGCGCAGTCGCCAAAGGATATGTACCGGGGCCACGCATTTTTGCGGCAGGGGCGGTTATTTCGCCGACCGGGGGTCATGGCATCACCTGCGGCTATCGTGAGGATATCAATCTTCTGCTCGATTCGTCTGGTCGGGCCGATGGCATTGACGGCTGCCGCCAGGCGGTACGCCGCCAGGTGCACAGAGGTGCCGACTTTATCAAATTCGTCGCTACAGGTGGTGTGCTGACGGATACAGCAACAGGAACCGGGCAGCAGTTTTTTTCCGATGAGCTGGAAGCCATCATTGCCACGGCGCATATGCTGGGACGCAAGACAACCGCGCATGCCCATGGCGCAGACGGGATCAAGGCTGCACTCAAGGCCGGGGTCGACAGCATCGAACACGGCAGCTTCATGGATGACGAAGCGATCGAATTGATGCTTGCACGCAAGGTCGTGCACGTGCCGACCACTTTGGCCGGTGCCACGGTTGCAGCCCAGGCGAAGCAGGGCTTTCTTCCGGACGCAATCCGCAAGAAGGCGCTCGAAGTCGGCCCTCAGATTCTCAATACCCTGAACCGCAGTCACAAGGCCGGAATCCGGATCGCATTTGGTACCGACAGCGGAGTGTCACGCCATGGCGACAATGCACAGGAATTCGCGCTGATGGTTGAGGCGGGAATGAGCCCGATGGAGGCGATCGCCGCGGCGACGCGCCATGCCGCAGAGCATATCGGGTTCAGCGATCAGATTGGCAGTATCGAGCCTGGCAAGTTCGCCGACATCATTGCCGTTGCACATGACCCGCTGAAAGACATCCGCGCACTCTGCGACGTCGGCTTCGTGATGAAGGCCGGCGTTGTGCACAAGTGCGCCACGAGCCGAACGCCGACCTGAACCGGCAGGGCCCTGGGTATACAGACTATTGCGACGGACTTGCGAACTTCTGGGCCGCGGCGGCGACAGGCAAGCCTGCACACACCATCAGATAGGGTCACGGCATCGCATGTTGCGACGGGTGCGCTCAGGCCAGCCCGAACAGGCCTGCAATATGGTAGGTCGCAAAGGACGCCAAATAGGCCAGCGACAGCATGTAGGCGAACATGATCGCCGGCCACATCCATGAATTTGTCTCGCGTTTGACCACGCCGAGCGTGGACGCGCATTGTGGCGCAAACACATACCAGGCAAGGAAAGACAGAGCGCTGGCGACGGACCAGTGATGGGCAAGCGTGGATGCCAATGCCGCACCGCTGCCGCTGTCGGAAATCGCATAGACGGTACCAAGTACGCCGACCGCAACCTCGCGGGCGGCAAATCCGGGGATGAGCGCGAGGGTCATCTGCCAGGAAAATCCGATCGGCTTTAATGCCGGGGCCAGCAGGTGCCCCAGCATCCCGGCTAGCGAATAATCAATTGCCGGAACGACTGCATGGGCAGGCGCTGACGGAAAGCTCGACATAAACCAGACCAGGATCATCATCGAGAGAATGATTGTTCCTGCACGCCGCAGAAAGATTTTGGCCCGCAGCAGCAGTCCACTGGCGATATTGCGTGGATCGGGAATCTTGTAGCTTGGCAGCTCGATGAGAAACGGCTCGGACGCACCCCGCCAGAAGATGCGGCGGATCACCACTGCGACGCCCAGCGAGCTCACGATGCCGATGGCATAGAGCCCGAACATAACGAGGCCCTGAAGGCTGGCAAATCCAAACACCTGCCGGTCTGGAATGAAGGCCCCGATGATGAGGGTGTAAACCGGAATGCGCGCCGAGCACGTGGTAAGCGGTGCGACCAGGATGGTGGTGAAACGATCACGGCGGTTATCGATGACCCGGGTCGCCATGATTCCTGGAATGGCACAGGCAAAGCTCGACAGCAGTGGAATGAACGCGCGGCCATGAAGCCCCGCGCCGCCCATGATCTTGTCCATGAGGAAGGCGGCCCGTGCCATGTAACCGAGGTCCTCGAGGAGAATGATGAAGAAGAACAGAATGAGGATCTGCGGCAGGAAAACGAGCACGCTGCCCACGCCGGATATCAGGCCGTCGACCAGGAAGCTGCGCAGCAGGCCCGCGGGAAGCGTTGCAACGAGGATCTGCCCCAGCCCCTGGAACCCGGCATCGATGGCGTTCATTGCCGGCTGGGCCCAGGTAAACACCGCCTGGAACATGAGGAAGAGGATGGCAAGAAGGATCAGGGTACCGAATACCGGATGGAGCAGCACCGCATCGAGCCGCCCGGTCCAGGTATCGGGCCGTACTGGCGGGCGCACATAGGTACGATGCAGTTGCATCGCCCGCTTGTGGGCGGCGCGAATTTCATCCGCACTCGGCTCACGCCAATGATGGGGCGCAACTTCGGTACCGATCAGACGATCCACCTCACCCAGAATTTCGTTAAGACCACGCTTGCGCACGGCCACGGTGGTAACGATGGGAATGCCAAGTTCCTGCTTGAGCCCTTCGATATCGATGCGGATGCCCTGGCGCTGCGCGATATCATACATGTTGAGCGCGAGCACCACTGGCCGGCCGATCTGCCGCAGTTCGAGCAGAAGGCGGAGCATCAGCTTGAGGTTGGTGGCATCGGCAACGCAAACGATGACGTCCGGTGCGCTTTCGCCGGCCAGCCGCCCCAATACGAAATCCCGGGTTACGGCCTCGTCCGGGCTGCGTGCCCGCAGCGAATAGGTTCCCGGCAGATCGACGATCGCGACCCGCTGCCCGGCCGGCGTTGTCACAGTGCCGATTTTTTTTTCGACCGTGACACCTGGATAGTTGGCCACCTTCTGCCGTGATCCGGTCAGTGCATTGAACAGCGCCGTCTTGCCGCAATTGGGATTACCGACAAGCGCGATCAGCGGATGGTGGCTCAGGGCTTCACTCATCTGGCTTTACCATCACGGCCATCGCATCGCGCCGGCGTACGGCGATGCGGGTATCATCGATCCGCACCGCGATGGGATCGCGGCCGAGCGGGCCTTCATGCAGGACTTCAAAGCGCGCGCCCTCCACGAAGCCGATCTCGAGAAGACGGCGTTCCAGCTCGTCTGCCCCCAAGGGGCCACACTCTGATCCCGGCGCAGGACATATACGGACGATCTGGCCGCGGGTTCCGCGGCCAAGCCGTCCCAGTTCCACTTCGGCACCATCCATGGGGCGGGACATGTGGCCCCGGATGCTAAGATTGATGGCTGCCATGAAGAACCTTGTTGCCGAAATTGCTAATCATTCTCATTTACACCTTAGCCTAACTTGCCCTGCCCGCCAAGAGTCGCTTCGTCGCATACGCAATCGTCCTTATTTGTCTGCCCTTGCAGGAAAAATCGGCTAAAAACCTAGCTGCTGCTCAGAGGTCGCGTTTTGCCTCAGTTTCTCGACGCCCGCGCCGTTCCGGACGGCTCCGTTCTGACCCCGGACCTGGTGATCATCGGTGGCGGCCCGGCAGGTATTTCGCTGGCCCTGGCGCTGGCCAACAGCAGACTGAGGGTCCTGCTGCTGGAGAGCGGCTCCATGCAGTTCAATGCGCGAACCCAGAATCTCTATGCGGGCCAAGAAGTTGGCATACCCTATGTTCCCCTGGACGAGACCAGGCTGCGCTATCTCGGCGGCTCGACCAATCACTGGGGCGGCTGGTGCCGGCCGCTGACCGAGATCGACTTCGAACGGCGCGCCTGGGTGCCCTATTCCGGCTGGCCCTTTGGCCGGGCAGCACTCGAACCCTATTTTTCCCGCGCCCAGGCTCTCGTCGAAGCCGGTCCGTTTCTCTACGACGCGCTCGCGGACAAGGTCAGCGC
>JAGWRJ010000067.1 GCA_028869725.1 Alphaproteobacteria bacterium
AGCGTCCCTGCCCGCAGCAGCGCCGCGGCGATCGTTGCGAGAAGATGGGGGTGCGCCGCCAGGATGGCCCGCGCGCGGGTCGCGCCGGCCCTGAGGAGGTCGCGGACGTCCTCATCGAGACAAGCGGCGGTTTCCTGAGAGCAGATGGCCGCTGCCCCGGCCTGGAACGCCGCCACGGGCTCGCCCGCGGGACCATACCGAATCGGTCCCGCCTTTCGTCCAAACCCGAACGCGCCCACCATGCGGCGCGCCAGATCGGATGCCTGCTGAAGATCGCCCGCGCTCGCCGTCGTCACCCGGTCCATGCCGAACACCAACTCCTCGGCAACGCGGCCCGCCAGCAGCACCGCGATCCGCGCTTCAAGTTGCTGGCGGCTCACGCCCAAGCGGTCATGCGCGGGCCATGACACGACGGTGCCAAGCGCGTTCGCCCGTGGAACAATCGTCACGCTGTGGACCGGGTCGCAGCTTGGCGTATAGGCCGCGACCAGCGCGCGCCCGGCTTGCCGATAGGCTGCCATCTGGCGCTCCTCCGGCGCCACGGAGAGGGAGCGCCGTTCGGGTCCCATCAAAATCTTGTCCCGTGACGCCTCGAACTCTGCCATGCCCACTGCCGGCCGATCGTTCCGCGCAGCCATCAGTGCGGCCTCGTTGACAAGATTGGCGAGATCGGCACCGGAAAAGCCGGGGGTGCTGCGCGCAAGGACCGCGCAGTCGACATCCGGCGCCAAGGGAACATCGCGCAGATGGACCCGTAAGATTTGCTCCCGCCCGCGCCCGTCCGGGTTTGACACCGCCACTTGGCGGTCGAACCGGCCTGGCCGCAGGAGGGCAGGATCCAGGACATCGGGCCTGTTCGTGGCGGCAAGGATGATGACGCCATCATTGCTGGCGAACCCATCCATTTCCACCAAGAGTTGATTGAGGGTCTGATCGCGCTCGTCCGTGCCGGCGCCAACGCCCATCCCTCTCTTGTGGCCCAAAGCATCAATCTCATCGATGAAGACGATCGATGGCGCGGTTTTTCGTGCCTGGTCAAACAGATCCCGCACGCGCGAGGCCCCCATGCCGACATAGATTTCAACGAAGGCCGAGCCGGGCATGGCGTAGAAGGGCACACCGGCCTCACCGGCAACGGCGCGGGCGAGAAGCGTCTTGCCATTGCCGGGCGGCCCGACGAGCAGGCACCCTTTCGGAATCACACCGCCCAATTGCCGGAATTTCTTGGGTGCTTTGAGGAACTCCACAATCTCGGCAAGCTCTTGCTGCGCGTCGTCGATTCCTGCGACCTCCGCAAATGTCACCCGATGGCCGGGCTTGTCGAAAACGCGCGCATTGGTCCGGCCCACATTGATCGGCTGCCCGCCGGCATGATCGCTGTGCTCACCGTGCCATTCTGCCCCAATATAGAATGCAAGGCCCAGAAGCAGAAGCAGCGTGCCCACTTCGATGGCCATGGCATCCCATGGTGTCAGGCTATCATCCGGCGCGCTCGTAATCTCGACATGATGAGCCATGAGGCGCGCGACGAGGTTGGGATCGTTCGGGATCGACGCGCGGAACGTCCCACCCTTCTTGAATTCTCCGGATATCGCGTTGTGGTCAATCGTTACACTACGAACCTTGTCGGCATCCACGCCTGCGACCAAATCGGAATAGCTGATGACGGTTGACCCTGCCGGACCCGATGGTCCGTCAGCATCTCCCTCACCGACCTTGGCATCGGTCCACTGCGGATAATCCGCGGCCCACTGGGCTGCCGCCGGCGTTGCCGAGACGAGGCCAACGACCAAGAGGAGGCCGAGAACACCAATCCGATTGCATCCGGCAAATCGCATGCCTCTGTCGTCCGATATGGACCGCGCCATCGTGCTTCAAGAAGAGCACAACTTTCATTGCCAACCATACGAGAGCGTGGAGCGCCAGGACTTAACCTGCATCAAGCCTGCGCACACTGCAGAGTTCGAAATGGTGCGCAGTTCGCGATTGAGCGTGTACGGAATTTCCCGTACTCGATCGCCTTGCCACGACGCGTGATGAGGGGGCCCTTGCGGTTCCTGAGGCACCACATCGGACTGCTGGCGAAAAAAGGCGCTGCGTCCCAACAAACCGCGCATGCGTCGCAGTTCAAACGCCACCATGCGCCGAGCCAGAGACCTGGACACACCTATGCCAAAAATCATACCCGGCGAGGTATTTTTACCAAGAACTTCTGCGTGCCTTTGCCTGCACAACATGCCATCTACTGGCGTATTGGACCCGCACTCGGATTGATCACCCGGAAACCTGCCGCAGCGATTCGAGAGAAATGTTTAACCGAGTTTAATGTCTGCTGGTGTCACCTCACCGATGCTGACACCCGGGTTGGAACAAAAGAGCCGGATGAGATGAAGCCATTCGATCTGTCCCCTGCCCATGGCTTGATGGCCATCACGGTCATGCGCAATGGCAAGGATTATCAACTATGCCCGTTCTTCGGAAAGTGCGACGGTCTGCTGTTGATTGGCCCCGCAGGCGCCAGCGCAGCGTTCAAAGCTAATGTGGGCCGCAATGCCGAATTTCTCGCAGACCTGATCATTGCCTCGCATGTCGAACGCCTGATCTGCGGCTTCATACCCCAGGTCGAGCGCACAAAGCTTCATGCCGCAGGCGTTGATGTCCGTCTTGGCTCTTGCGTGTGCGGCATCGACGAACTGTTCGTCGAATTTTCGGGTCTCCCGCAAGCCTGACGTCTTGCGCCACGCTCCCCACGGCCAGTTCCTTGGCCGACACGGCTTCGACCAACACCCAGGAGTGTTGCAAAATCCTGTGCCTTCTCAATCGTCGGATAGAAAGCAGCCATCGGGTTGGACTGTCGTATCGGATATGCGCAAGGAGACCAGGCGAAAGCCTATATATTCAGGCACGTCAAACGCTTGAATCGGAGGAACTGCCCGGCCCCCCCCCCGATCGGGTCGCAGGCCTTCGAGGCGGGGAGCCTGGAAACAGCCTACACGCTCAAAGATGGGCTGCAGGCCGGGTTTAATCGTGAGACCGATTTCGCCGACCTCACCGACGGACATGGCGAAGTGCCTTGGCACAATGGCGTTCGCCGTTGAGGTGACGGCTCAAATGGGCAAGGACACGCGTGCCGACGGGATCAGGCCTGCAACGGATACATTTGGTCCGGCCTGATCGCGGGATTCGACCAGAAGCGTGTCTGAACCAGTGCTCGGGGGAGCGCAGATCGGGCCACATTCGCCTCGGCGGTAAACGCTGACGGGACCACGCTAAGGACAATAGGCCACCGCCTTGAGAGGGATAGAGATGTTCCGTGCGTAATAGCTGTGGAGCGTTGTGACCAAAAGACCGCGTCACGAATGGGTAGGCGGACCTTTGGAATTGCTGGGGACAAGCGATGACCGGACCTAAGAAAGGCAGCGAAGACGCCGCGCAAGGAACACCCCCTCCATCGCCCCGCGAAAGCATGCGCGAGGTCGCCAAATCGATCCTCGAAGCCTTCGTCGTTCACCGGGCGCAATGGCCTGGACATCGCGTGGAGGAGATGGAAATCCCCTTCACGTCGGAGGGAATTGCCGATGCAACGCAATTGGCCCTGTCCGCGGTGGAGGATGCTCTCACGGCGCTAAGTGGGACAGGTACGATCTTGGTGCAGGGCGCCACCATCCGTGTCGCAAATCCCGATGCTTTGATGGACGCAGCAGGCGCCGACCGGGACAATGTCTCAGCCTGGTTGCGCGGGTAGCGCCGGCCAAATTGACGCATCGGCAGAGACGCCTCAGTTCGCGCTCCAAAGTCCAACCCAGATTAAAGAATCGGGCGCCCTCCTCGGAGACCCTTCACCATGAACCGCCGGACCGCAGCGGGATCGGTCCGGATCCGTGAAGGGGAATAGCATGCTTGCAGGAGTGCCTAACCAAGGCGACAGAAATTCGAGCCACCCAGCCAAGTGCCGCCGTCGTCATCGAATGAGAATCGGACATGTCGTCGGCCTGTCCCTGGCGTCCTTGTGGCTTTTGGGCAGCTCTGCGGCCGGTGCGGCGACAACGTCGATCTCCGATCTCCAGAAGCGCGTCGATGCCCTGGAACAACAGGTCAAGCAGGCCGCCAAGACCGAGCAGGAACTCGAAGCGCTCAAGGCCGAGCTGAAGGCGGCCGAAGACAAGGCCGCAGCGGCACAAGCGACCGCGGAGAAGGTCGCCGCCATCACGCCGCCATCCGATGACGACTCGCTGATCAAGTTCCACCTCGATGGCGCCGTGGTCGCGGACTTCGTGGCGAGCGACATGAAAGGTTCGCACAATTCCTTCGTCGCCGGAAAGTTCCTGCCGATCTTCCTGGCCAGCTATAGCGACTGGCTGTTGTTCGAGGGTCACATGGAATTCACCTCAAACTCGGATGGCAGCACAAACACCTCCTTGGAATATGCGCAGCTCGACTTCCTCGTGAATGATTGGCTGACCGTCGTTGCCGGTAAGTTCCTGAGCCCGATCGGCCAGTTTCAACAGGCGCTGCATCCGCCCTGGATCAACAAACTCCCGGACCGGCCGGCCGGCTTTGTCGAGGATGGCGGCGACGAGCCACTGAACGATGTCGGCATCATGGCCCGCGGCGGCTTTCCGGTCGGCTCCATGAAAGGCACTTATGCGGTCTATGTTGGCAATGGGCCGCGCATGGGCGATATGGGACCGGTGCTCGAAGGCTTTGCCAACGACAACAATGATGACAAGGCCTTTGGCGGACGTGTCAGCCTGTTCGTTCTGCCTCATCTCGAGATCGGCCTTTCCGGCATGCACGCCAAGATCAAGGGGATGGAAGCGATGGCCGGCGCGGTGTCGCAGGCCGATTATGAACTGATCGGCGGCGATTTCGCCTATACACGCGGAAACTGGGACGTCCGGGGCGAGTACATTCACTCGCATCTGGGTGCCATCAATAGCGCGCTCGATCCGTCCGATCCCGCGCCCACCGCGATCCCGGCGACGACCTGGAACAACTGGTACGTCCAGGCCGCCTACCGGCTGGCCGGCGTTTCGGACAATCCCGTGATCGCCAATTTCGAACCGGCAATACGCTACAGCCAGTTGCATGTCGATGGCTTCAACGGCTTCAAGGGGAACGAGGAAAGTCGCTGGTCCGCGGGCCTCGATTACTGGTTCGCACCGTCGGTGGTCGCCAAAATCGCCTACGAGAACCGCCACTTCCCACATGCAGCCACGGACAATGTGTTCCATGCCCAAGTGGCATTCGGCTTCTGAGGAGACTCGATGATGAGATCGCCGAAATCACCCTTTACCGCGATCGCACTGGCTGCAGCCCTCATCACGGCCGCAAGCCCCGCCCTTGCCGGCGACACCAAACCAACGCCCGACCCGATGCGCTTCGCGCGTGGAGCGAAGGCCTGGGCCGACAATTGCGGCCGCTGCCACAACATCCGAAACCCCAAGGAGTTTTCGGATAAGAACTGGAGCCTGATCGTCAAGCATATGCGCGTGCGCGCCAACATCGACGGCGAGACGGCCAAGGATATCGAGGCCTTTCTCAAGGCCAGCAATTGACTCCCCCGCCGGCGGGTGCGTTCGCGATGCGGGCGTGCTCGCCGACAGGCCCTACAGAACAAACCCAAGGAGCACCACATGACCGTCCGCAATGCAATATCGACTGCAGCCCTCTCCGGCGGGCTTCTTTTCGCGACGGCGTCGCTAGCGCTGGCCGCCGGTTCGCCCACGCTTTGCGGTTTCAAGGGCGGCGATCCCGCCCATGGCAAAGTGATCTTCGAGCAAACCTGTTCGGCCTGCCACGGCGCCGATGGTCACGGCGTCATTCCGGGCGCGCCGGATTTCACCAAGAAGGGTGGCGTCTTGTCCAAGCCCCACTCCGCTTTGGCCGCCCACATCGAAAACGGCTACTCGAGCCCCGACTCGCCCATGTCGATGCCGCCACGGGGCGGAAACCCCGGGCTTAGCGATCAGGACATCAACGACGTCCACGCCTATCTGCATCAAGCGTTCGGCTGCGGGACTTGATCAAAGGCATGACCAACGCGCTTTCATAAGGTTTACTCTTTAATAAACCGTCCGAGGCGGCCCCCGGTC
>JAGWRJ010000784.1 GCA_028869725.1 Alphaproteobacteria bacterium
GACCCAAATTGGCGAGTTCCACACGCAGCTCATCTGGAAAGTTATCATCCCTGGGCAGGCTGCGCAGATCAGCCGGCGCATCCGCTGGTTCCAAGTAGCGCCATCCTTGAAATGGTCGATGCGCCCGTCGAACCACCGGAATTAGCTCAGGACTGTAGCAAATGGCACATTGAGGCAGTCCCTCCCTAACTACCGAACGCAAATCAACGATACGCTGACGAACTGCAATGTATCCCTTAACCACCCAATAGAGCGAGCCACCATCCAATATATCATCACGGCGCTTTGGCATTTGGCGTGTTACGTGCTGCAAAATGAGCGGCTTTCCTGCTTTTCGTAGTGGCGACAGTCGCCGCTCCTGCCATGCCGAAAGCTCATCTACAGACTGGGCGCCAACACATAGCTTTATCAGATTCAGACTCATTCCACGTCATCATCACAATGGGCAAAGCGAACGATAATCACGCCTTCGTTCACCTGATCTCCCGGCACAACGTCAACGCCGGCAATGCGTACGTCAGCTGGCGCCACCAAGGTATGTTCCATTTTCATCGCCTCTATAGTTGCCAGAGGTGAGCCACGCGGAACGTTGTCTCCGGGATTGACGGAAACGGATATGACTTTACCCGGCATGGGCGCCAACATGACATCAGTCGTACTTGCATGTAACTCGGCGGCGACAAAAGGATCAAATAAACCAACTTTAAACGTGGCGCCTGCCTGCATAATAGCTATCTGCCCCGACGCAAGCCGTGTGACCGCCACATCCGGCGGACACTTTACAACCGATCCGTCAACAATATATTCCGGTAAGTAACCTTCTCGGTAAAGAACAGAAACTTCAACTTGTTCTCCATCGTGAACGAATACTACGGATTCGCGTGCATGTCCGCCTATGCGAAAACTGTCGCATATACTCCATGGATCAGCCTTATTAAGCGTGGATGCGGCTGCTTTGGCTTCTTCTACCACGAATCTCGCCGCGGCAGCGTAAATTTCCGGAGACGGAACACGCTCTACAGACAGAAGCTTGCCTCTGAACCGCTCAATGAATGCAGTGTCTATCGTGCCGTCGCGAAATTCAGGCTGAGATAGACAGCGTATAAGAAATGCTGCGTTGGTTGAAACCCCAGCAATTTGAGTACCGCGAAGTGCAAGGGTGAGCTTCGTGATGGCCTCTGATCTTGTTGGTGCTACCGCAATTAACTTGGCAATCATCGGGTCATAATAAGTGGTAACATAGTCGCCCTCCTGTACGGCACTATCGATACGTATGCCGTTTCCTGACTCCGGAAAGCGTAGATATTCCAGCTGACCGGTAGAGGGCAAAAAACCTCTGTCCGGATCCTCCGCATAGAGCCGAGCCTCAATTGCATGCCCGACCGCCCGTACGTCCTTTTGTGACCGCGGCAAGTGCTCACCATTGGCAACACGCAGCTGCCACTCCACAAGATCCAGACCTGTGACGCCCTCTGTAACCGGGTGCTCCACTTGCAAGCGCGTGTTCATTTCCATGAACCAGAAGCGATCCGACCGAAGTCCATCGGAGGCGTCTGCAATAAACTCTACCGTGCCCGCCCCAACATAACCTACCGCTTTGGCCGCTTTGATCGCTGCCCTTCCCATAGCGTCGCGCATAGACTCAGGCATCCCAGGAGCCAAAGACTCCTCAATTACCTTCTGGTGTCGACGCTGAAGCGAACAATCTCGTTCAAAAAGGTGAATGCAATCTCCATACTTGTCTGCAAACACCTGCACTTCAATATGCCGAGGCTGCGAAACAAACTTTTCAACCAGAACACGAGCATCTCCAAATGCAGCTTTTGCCTCTCGACGGGCCCCTTCCAGTGCTGCATCGAAGTCCTGGGCGCGTTCAACATAGCGCATACCCTTTCCCCCACCGCCGGCGACAGCCTTGATAAGCACCGGATACCCAATCTTGGCTGCCTCGTCAGCTAGGCGCACAGCAGATTGATCTTCTCCCAAGTAACCTGGAACAACCGCGACCCCCGCATCACGCATAAGGATTTTGGCGCGGTCCTTGAGCCCCATCGCGCGGATCGCGGCGGCCGGGGGGCCTACAAATATGAGACCTGCCTGGATACACGCCTCGGCAAACTCCGCGTTCTCAGAAAGAAAGCCATACCCTGGATGCACGGCATCGGCTCCAGTTTCCTTCGCTGCCTTCAAAATTGCTTGAATATTGAGATAGCTTTCCCGCGCTGGCGCTGGTCCAATTTCATATGCCTGATCGGCTTGGCGTACATGAAACGCGCACGCATCAGCTTCCGAATAAACCGCAACGGTTTGCAGCCCCATCGCACGGGCGGTACGCATGACCCGAATGGCTATTTCGCCACGATTGGCAATCAGTAGCTTAGTAATCATGGCGAACCAACTCCATGCAGCCTCTCTTTAGACCGCATTAACCTGTTTTTGAAATGATTAGCCGAAATTCGACTGGAATATTAAGATGCATCAACTGATGTATGTAAGCGCTGCCACGCACGAGGTTAACAGCCAAGTGCTTGAGCAGATCCTTGAGGTCTCCCGGCGTAATAACCCTCAGGATGATGTCACCGGACTTTTGCTCTACATAGACGGCGGATTTCTTCAGATTCTCGAAGGGCCGCGCGATAGTGTATATCGTGTGTACCAGCGTATCGCACGTGATCCGCGCCATGACAGCCACTGCGTACTTCTCGATCGTGAAGCCGACTGTCGGTTGTTTCCGGGCTGGACCATGGGCTTCGATCGGATCACATCCGATCAAAAGGAAACAGCCGGCGTATTTGCGATTACGCGCAAGGCAATCGAAGAAGCTGTTAGCGAGGCGCAGGCAGCGGAAATAGCCATATTCCTCCGAACCTTTTATCGCGTTAATACACATCGCCACGCCGCCTAAAGCCCTAGAAGGGCCTTCCATCCCAAAAGCAGCACACCTGCCAATCCTCCAAGCACAAAGAGCGCCACTAGGCAGCCCGCGCATCCGACAAATCGGAACGGCCCAGGCGTCCTTACGTAAACGCGAAACTGAGGATCTGAAGGTGGGAAGGCCATATGCCTGTCATCCTTGACTGCAACGTGTCACCGAGACAACTTTGGTACCGGACAGTACGATCATCGTGAATGTGCAACGCGTGGTAGCAAGAACTTCTTGCCAACATAAAATATTGAAATCACCAATGCGTAACCCAGAAAAAGCGCCAACGCGCTATGCCAATATTCTAACGTCAAGAGATTTCTGGGCAAACGTAATGGCGCGATGTTTGCCAACACAGGCACCAAAATCTCCGCGACAAGATGTGCAATAGAAGCCACAAGTGCGACTACCCACAACTGATGAAGGCGCGTCATTTTCCACGCTGCGACAAGCGCAATTGCAAGTCCAAGAGTGGCGTTAACGTGTGAAAACCCTAGTTCCAATCCATGCCAAAAGAACCAGAAGACCTCATCAATCTGTCGAACAACCTTCACCATTTCACCCCTCAACAGTTCAAACATCAAGCCACCGAACGCGTCACATTCTAAATACTCCGAATTCGGTTTTCTCTATTGAGGCATTCAGACACGCGGACAATGCGAGAGAAAGCACCCGTCTTGTATCAGCGGGAGCTATTATACCATCATCCCAAAGACGTGCCGTCGCAAAGTAGGGATTACCTTCTTCCTCATACTTCCGCCGGATAGGATCTTTAAAGGCCTCTACCTGCTCAGAGGTCCACTGCCCTGCATCTCGATGTACCGTCGCCAATACACTCGCCGCCTGTTCCCCTCCCATAACGGAGATACGGCTGTTAGGCCATGTGAACAGGAACCGTGGCGAATAGGCCCGACCACACATGCCATAATTGCCTGCCCCATAGGACCCACCAATTATCAGAGTTATCTTTGGTACACGCGCACAAGCCACTGCGGTAACAAGCTTAGCCCCATCCTTGGCTATTCCTCCTGACTCGTATTTCTGGCCAACCATAAAGCCAGATATATTTTGGAGGAAAAGGATGGGCACCCGCCTTTGACAACAAAGCTCGATAAAATGCGCTCCTTTAAGTGCGCTTTCCGAGAACAAAATGCCGTTGTTTGCAATTATTCCGATCGGCATACCTTCAAGATGAGAAAAGCCAGTGACAAGCGTACTACCATAAAGTTTCTTGAACTCGTCAAATTCGGAACCGTCGACAAGTCGCGATATAATTTCTCGAACATCATACTGCTGCGCGATGCTATGTGGCACCACACCATTCAACTCAACAGGATCATATAGTGGTGGACGCGGCACACGCATTTCCAATCCATTCATCTTTTGTACGTTGAGATTGGAAACAATTTGGCGCACTATGGCCAAAGCATGCATGTCATCGTTAGCATAATAGTCCGCCACACCTGACGTTCGAGCATGTACATCTGCCCCGCCAAGGTCCTCCGCCGAAACAATTTCCCCAGTGGCAGCCTTGACGAGAGGTGGGCCACCCAGGAATATCGTGCCCTGTTTTCGGACGATGATAGTTTCATCACTCATGGCTGGCACGTAGGCACCACCGGCTGTGCATGAACCCATGACGCATGCCACCTGCGGGATTCCCAGCGCCGACATGTTAGCCTGATTAAAGAAAATGCGTCCGAAATGATCTCGATCAGGAAATATCTCTGCTTGATTGGGCAGGTTTGCTCCACCACTGTCTACCAGATAAATGCATGGTAGTCTGTTTTGTTGGGCAACTTCCTGTGCACGTAAGTGCTTCTTTACAGTCAGTGGATAATAAGTCCCACCTTTTATCGTCGCATCGTTGCAAACGATTACGCATTCGCGATTTGCAATCCGCCCAATCGCCGTAATAACGCCAGCGCCATGAATATCGCCATCGTACATGTCGTAAGCGGCAAGAGGTGATAGCTCGAGTAAGGGACTGGATATATCAACGAGCCGCTCGACACGTTCGCGCGGCAAAAGCTTACCCCTGTCCATATGACGCTTTCTAGCCCGTGCATCTCCGCCTTGCGCAGCCACGTGAAGACGCTCGCGTAGCTCATTTACTAACTGCTCCATCCTCGCAGCATTAGACTTGAACGCTTGCGACGACGTATTAATAGCAGACGTCAAAACAGACATTTGCGCCCCCAGACTTTAACCCAGCAACTGAAATGGCACTGACTTTGTACGCATGTCCCATTCCGTTTGAGCCAATACTGCGCCCCCCGCACTTCCATCACAGCAGTTCTACAGCCACCGCAGTTGCCTCGCCACCACCAATACATAGAGATGCGACGCCCTTCCTCGCGCCATATCGACGGAGCGCGTTTAGCAACGTCACAACAATACGGGCTCCGGACGCGCCTATCGGATGCCCCAACGCACATGCGCCACCATTGACGTTGACCTTTTCATGCGGCAGCTCCAGATCACGCATTGCTATCATAGCAACATTGGCAAACGCTTCGTTGATCTCAAAGAGATCAACCTGTTCTGTGGTCCACCCGGCACGATCGAGAACCTTTTGGATCGCTCCTACCGGAGCAGTGGTAAACTGCCGTGGCTCCTGTGCATGACTTGCTTGAGCAACAAGGCGGGCGATTGGCCGAAGTCCCTGCTTCTTTATGGCCCATTCCCCCGCCAGCACCAGAGCAGCGGCCCCATCCGATATTGAAGAGGAATTTGCAGCGGTGACAGTTCCATCTTTCGCAAAAGCTGGCTTGAGCATCGGAATTTTGGCCGGATCTGCCTTACGTGGCTGCTCGTCTGTGTTGACTACAACTTCACCGGACTTAGCGCTAATTGTTACTGGAGCAATTTCGCTTTGAAATGATCCGTCTCCCGTGGCTCTTTTCGCCCGTGTTAGGGATTCAACGGCATACGCATCC
>JAGWRJ010000785.1 GCA_028869725.1 Alphaproteobacteria bacterium
CTCGTCCAATGCCTGGGACGCGGCTGGCGCCGCGTCGTTCGGCTGGCCCACCTTCTGGATCAATCGGGCGCGTCAAGTACCCGAGTACACATGGGCGGGCTTACGAGAGTGCGTTGATCTGCAAGCAGCGCTCGCGCGCTTCCTTGCGACGCGGCCGGGCTGATAACAGCGCACGTCAGCCACGCACAACCTTCCCACGTCGAGTCGATAGCCGAATCGCGGGGGCGATCGGGAGGCAGCCCCAAAACTAACCGGCACGACAAACACCACGACACCTTCCACTGTTCGGTCGTTTAGCATACCGGACATTGCATGATGATCTCCTTGCCGTTTTCAGAGCAGCGATGGGGCCTATCGGTTGTCCCGCAGCTGGTGCGATGCGGTGTTCCGATCACCCAGCCAGATAAAAATCTTCGAATCACTTCCTCACTAACCGCAAGCCATTGCCGACCACCAGCAGGCTGGCACCCATGTCGGCGAACACCGCCATCCACATGCTGGCTTGTCCAGTGAAGGTGAGCACCAAAAAAACCGCTTTGATGCCGAGCGCCAAAGTGATGTTCTGCTTCAAGACGCTGGCCGTGGCACGGGACAGGCGCACGAACGCGGGCATCTTGCGCAGGTCATCGTCCATCAGCGCCACGTCGGCGGTTTCGATGGCGGTGTCGGAGCCTGCCGCGCCCATGGCGAAGCCGATGTCGGCCCGTGCGAGCGCCGGCGCGTCATTGATGCCATCTCCAACCATGCCGACCTTGCCGTCCGCCGCCAACCGCTCGATCTCGTGCAACTTGTCCTCAGGCAGCAGATTGCCTTGGCTGCGGTCGATGCCGACCTGACGCGCGATCGCCTCGGCGGTGTGCGGGTTGTCGCCGGTCAGCATCATGGTTTTGACGCCGAGCGCGTGCAGGTCGGCGATGGCACGGCGGCTGCTGTCCTTGACCGTATCGGCGACCGCGAACAAGGCTTGCACACCCTCCTTGCCGGCCAGCATCACAACCGTCTTGCCCTGCGCTTCCAGCGCGGCCAACTTCGCCTCAAGGTTTGGCGTGCAAACGCCCAGATCCTCAATCAGTCGGTGATTGCCGAGGTGATACAGGGAACCATTGATTCGACCCCGCACGCCGCGCCCGGGCAAGGCTGCAAAGTCATCCACTTCACGCAAGATTAAACCGTCGTCCTGGGCGGCATGCGCCACGGCAAGGGACACCGGGTGGTCGGAACGGGTGGACAGGCTCGCCGCCAAGATTCGCGCGCTGGCGGCATCCGCTTCTCGCCAGCCCATGAAATCCGTCTGCACCGGTTTGCCGTGCGTGAT
This sequence comes from Alphaproteobacteria bacterium, assembly GCA_028869725.1. GTDB lineage: Bacteria > Pseudomonadota > Alphaproteobacteria > Micropepsales > Micropepsaceae > Rhizomicrobium. The sequence goes on from JAGWRJ010000785.1 coordinate 1,316, forward strand.
TGTGCCGGTCTTGTCCAGTGCGACCCATCGCAGCTTGCGGCCCTCTTCCAGATACACGCCACCCTTGATGAGAATGCCACGCCGCGCAGCGGCGGCGAGCCCGCTGACGATGCTCACGGGTGTGGAAATGACCAGAGCGCAGGGACAGGCAATCACCAGCAGGACCAGCGCCTTGTAAACCCAAGGGAGCCAAGGCGCAGCCAAGATGAGCGGCGGCAGGATAGCTACTGCCAGCGCGACCGCGAACACGATCGGCGTGTAGAAGCGGGCGAATTGGTCCACGAAGCGCTGGGTCGGTGCACGACTTCCCTGAGCCGCCTCCACGGCATGGATGATGCGCGCCAAGGTGGATTGCGTGGCGATCGCCGTGACCCGGTACTCGAATGAGCCGGATTCGTTGATCGTGCCGGCAAAAACCGGATCGCCTTCGGCCTTCTCGACCGGCAGGCTCTCACCTGTGATGGAGGCCTGATTCACCGTCGATCGGCCTTGCACAATCACGCCATCAAGCGCGATGCGCTCGCCCGGCTTCACGCGGGCACGGCTATTAATGGCGACCGTCTTGGCATCCACTTCGTCCCAACTGTCGTCTGGCAGCTGCACGGTGGCCGTTTCCGGGGCCAGGTCCATCAGGCCGCGAATCGCGTTTCGGGCTCGATCGAGCGACTTGGCTTCGATGACTTCAGCCAGCGCGAACAGCACCATCACCATCGCCGCTTCCGGCCAGTGTCCGATCAGCATCGCCCCGGTGACTGCAATCGACATGAGGGCATTCATGTTCAGATTGCGATTCCTGAGCGCGATCCAGCCTTTCTTGTAGGTGGGCAGACCGCCAGTGAAGATGGCGATCAGCGCTAAGGTCACCACGGCCCAGTGACTGCCGCCTCGAAACCAGTAAACGCCCTCGGAAAGCACGGCAGCCAAGCCCGACACCACAAGCGGCCACCATTGGTGGCGAGAAGGCCCGGCAGGCACGCCGGTCGTGTCCGCCACGTCAGATATCTCAGCTTCGAAGCCAAGGGATTTCAGGGCAGCCAGCACACCCGGCAGAGCGTTGGCCCAATGGCGTACTTGCAAGGTACGCTGCACCAGATTGAAGTCCAATGCGTCCACGCTGGCCATGCCCGTGAGCTTGCCCCGTATCAGCGCTTCTTCGGTTGGGCAATCCATCTTGGCAATCGCCAATACGGTAGTTTGAGAGGTTGACTCGATATCAGCTCGAGTTGCTCGCATGCCGATGGCCGCCAACGCTTGCTCAACCGCCAACGATGGCATCTCATGATGCACCGTCAGCAGGCGCTGCAGCAGATTGAATTCCAAGTCCGTCACACCAGGGAGCTTGGCCAGTTTGTCCCGAATCAGTGCTTCTTCGGTCGGACAATCCATGTTTTCGATCCGGTAACCGGTCGTCCACAACGCCCTGTTGCCGGAAGTGTTCGCTTCGGACGGCTTCGCCTTGGCGGCAGGACAGTCGCATCCCTTGGAACTGCATGCGGCCATGACGGCATCTCCATCAATCGACAGCGTAGTTGTTGATTAGAGTCCCTATAGCTACTATAGAGTCAAGCTTATTTCGGGGAAGTGATTCCATGAGGATCAGAATCGGCGAACTCGCCAAACGGGCGGGGTGCCAGGTCGTCACCGTCCGTTACTACGAAACTGAAGGTTTGTTACCGTTGCCGATGCGTAGCGGGAGCAACTACCGACTGTATGACGACGCTCATGTCGAACGCCTGCAGTTCATCCGCCACTGCCGCTCCCTCGACATGACACTTGCCGAAGTGCGGGCGCTGCTGAGTTACCGGGATGCGCCGACACAGGATTGCGGAGAGGTCAACGCGCTTCTGGAGAAACACATCCAGCAGGTGGAGGTTCGCGTCGAAGCGCTGTTGCAGTTGAAGCGGCACCTGCTTGCGTTGCGCGAGAAGTGCTCCGGGACTCGTGCTGTGGCATCGTGCGGGATTCTGCAGGGGCTTTCAGGCTGCGCTTGCCGTGCCGCCTGAGTGGACGGCGCGAAGGTTTGCAAAGTTTGACCTACGTTTTTCTGTTTCGGGCGCTGACCCATGTCGACCACGAACATCGCCGCGTTCAGGCCGAGCGCGATCATCAATGCGTGACGCTGGGCGCGATCCTGTGCTTCGTGCTGACATCCGCAACCGCTCATCCGTCCTATTCTGGCAGATGAGCGGTCTTCCCTTGAATCGCGCGGATCCTATCCGGTGCCATCGATCGGCCAGGCGCGATCGACCGTGCTTTGGTACACCCAGCCGGCGACGGTCTGGCCGGTTCGCCCGTGCAGGCGAATCAGTTGCACGGCGCGCTCGGCCTGATCATCCTCGCAGAACACTTCGAGCTTGATCTGTTTGGTCAACCGCGCCAATGCACGCTGCTGGTTCTCGAACGCGCCGCCCCACTCGGTGAAGTAGCCGGTCGGCAGCCTTACCTGCTGGGCGAGCTTCGCGTTGGCTTCCTGGACGAAGCCGTTGATGTCGCGGCCGCGCACGTCCATCTGGATCACCGCGTAGTTCCGCGAATGCTACGAATGTTCGAGCGATTCGCGAAGCCTCGTTCCCGCCGTCCACCCGAGCGCTGGTGGCATTGTTGCCAATGTCCGTTTCGCTGTGATCACGTGCCTGCTGCTCCTGGGGCCAGGCAATACGGCACTTCTCTCGTCACCGTTTCGGTGTTGACCGCCGTGCAGGGAACCGATACGTTTGGCATCCCTTTGGGGAGTAGCCGCCTTCGTTCTCAGAAGGGGCCGCGTCAACATACTTGGCTTCGGCCATGGCGCGGCCAGCCGTAACGGGTTTGGCAAGACCATGGGTTTCGGTACCCGCCAGCGGGTTGGGCGCGGGTAACGAAGCCTTTGGCTTGCGCCCAACTCCGAAGGATCCATGTGACATCCCTTGCCCTGACGATCGGCCTGCTGCTAGGCGCGGCCGTGGTCATTTATCTCGCCTGCGAGTATTTCGTTAATGGCATTGAATGGGTCGGCCGCAAGCTGGCGATAAGCCAGCAGGCGACCGGCTCAATCCTCGCGGCTTTCGGTACGGCATTGCCGGAAA
>JAGWRJ010000786.1 GCA_028869725.1 Alphaproteobacteria bacterium
AGCTCCGCTAACACCATGTGGCCATAGGGAACCTATCTGAAGCTTTTGGCAATACTGGCTGACTTGAGTGGATGATGGAGCCCGACGCCAGTATCGGCGTCGCGCGAGGTGGCCCGGGGTATTGCGTCAGAACGAGCCAGGCATGGCCCCAAGGCGGATATTGCAACTGCTGCGCATGTGGCTCAGCTACACCAGATGTCGGTGCCTCCTGTGCGTTCCCCGTGTGGTATTGACCTGCCGCAATTCACTGTGGCTACCGCGTTCTACGCTTTGGCGCCGCGATGGAGGCAGAAATGAATTCACGCGCTCTCTATATGGCAGGTGCAGTTCTCGCACTAGGTGCGGCCATCGCCTACGCCCAGATGGGGCCCGGCACGATGCGTGGCGGTATGATGCAGGGCGGCATGATGAGCAGTCCACGGCATTTCTACTACATGCATAATGGCCTGCCACCCGAATACGCAGGTAAGGTCAATGTCTTGACGCCGACGCCGCAAGTTCTGGCGCGCGGGCGCAAGCTCTACGCGGACAATTGCGCGGCATGTCATGGTGCAAATGGCAACGGAGATGGACCCGCAGGGCGCGAGCTCAATCCGCCGCCGGCTGATCTTTCGCTCACAATGTCCATGCCGATTGCACGGGACGATTTTCTGTACTGGTCGATTGCCGAGGGCGGAGTACAATTCGGCTCGGCTATGCCCGCGTTCAAAACCACGCTAAAGCCGGATGATATCTGGTCCATAATCAGCGCGCTGCGTAGCGGTGACTTGCAGACCAAATGACAACCGTCCGCCCACGAAGCGAGATCGCGCACGCCGTCTAGTTGCGATGAGTCGGCCTCTGTGTCTGGCACATATAGGGCTATGAACGGCAGTTTCCCTCTTTGTCCGCCCGCGGGCTCCGGGCTCAGGCGACAAACATGGCGAGCTGGTTAATCTTGCGTCTGCTCGTGTTCGTTCTATTGGCGTCTGGAAAGTCGTCTCTGATTGCGCAATGATCCTGGCCCCAAGGGTCGAGCGTGGCTGCGACGCATGGGTCAGAGACAAACCAGTGAAGCTGGAGCGCGGGGGCAGCGCCACGCGCTTTTGGGGGCAGGATCAAGATGGCGCAAAGGTACTGGCTCGCCCTGTTCTGTGGCGCACTGTGCGCAACCGCGGCACAAGGACAGGCCATCGAGACTGTGACGGTGACGGCAGCGCGCATGCCCGAACCGGTCGGGCAGAGCGCATTTTCAGTCGTGACGCTGTCAGCAGCAAAGCTGGCGCAGAGCGATCGCCTTGATGCCGCACTCGAGGCCGTTCCTGGTGTCTCTCTCTTTCGTCGCGACAGCAGCATTTCGGCCAATCCAACGACGCAGGGTATTTCTCTGCGGGCGATTGCACCGTCAGGTGCAGGCCGCGCCCTCGTCCTACTCGACGGCGTGCCGATGAACGATCCGTTCGGCAACTGGGTGATCTGGTCGGCGCTACCTTATGAGGACATTGGCCGCGCCGAAATCGTACGCGGTGCCGGCACCGGGCCTTATGGCTCAGGTGCCCTGACCGGAACGATCTTGCTGAGCGAGCGCAGTGGCCGCGGTCTTGCCGTAGCAGATGCCTCAGCCGGTGGGCTCGGGACGGCGCGGGTAGGTGCATCGGGAGGTGCGCAACTGGGCGGGATCACGCTTTTTGCCAGCGCGTCGGCGGAACATTCGGATGGCTGGAATCCGGTACTGCCGTCGCAGCGCGGAGCCGCAGATCGGCCCTTGTGGTTCAATGGTGCATCCGGATCGCTCAGTGCCATGACGGAGTTAGGTGGCA
>JAGWRJ010000787.1 GCA_028869725.1 Alphaproteobacteria bacterium
GGAAGCGGTCGATCTCGGACAGATCGTAGCCGCGCTCGCTGGCGAGGCGGTTGAAGGCCAGGTGCTCGCGGGTGTGCAGGGCTTCCTGGGTAATGAAGGTCGCGATCTGCTTTTCGAGCTTCGGATTGGCAAGCGTGCGGTAGCGCTTCACGCTATCGATGAAGAAGCGCTCGCCTTGCGGAAACAGCGCGGACAGGGCGTTGAAGAACGCGGTCGCGATGGGGTCACCCCCATGCCACCAGCGCACCGCCCGATCACTGGCCTGGAATTTGAGGTTGCGCGATTCGATATGCAAATCGGCGGGGGTATGGGATTGGGCTTCGTGTGACATGACAGCCTCTTGGAACCTAAGATAACGGGTATGTAGGATATGCTGACAAAATTGTCAATAATGTTTGACCGCAAATACGGCGCAAAGTGTCGCGCCTGGCCTGCGACGGCATAAGCGCCGCGTGCTCCTCCTACCGAGCTTGAGAGGCGCAGCGACCACCGAATTGTGCCATTATAGACAATTGTGTTAATATATGCTTGTCTGCAGAATGGGCGCAGAGCCCGCAAATTGCTTGCTTTTTGGGAGTTCTCGCCTAGGTTGACTGTTGAATAGACATCCCTGTCAACGGACCCAAAGATGGCTCCTCGCAAGCCGACCCGGGCGCGCCCGGCCAAGAAGCCAACGCCCCGTACCAAGGCGCGCGCCGCGCGCACTGTTCGCCGCCGCCGCACGCCTGAAGAAGCACGGACTGAAATCCTTGCCGCCGCCCGTCAGCTCCTCCTCGATGAGGGGCCCGATGCGGTGACAATCCAGCGGGTCTCGGCTGCAGTCGGCATGACCCATGGCAATCTCCTGCATCATTTTGGCTCGGCCGCTGAACTGCAGTCCGATCTCATGGCGGTCATGGTGCGCGATCTGACGGAGGCGCTCGACAGCGCGGTACGCCATCTGCGCTCTGATTCGGCGGCGCCGCGCGCCCTGATCGACATTGTCTTTGATGCCTTCAGCAACGGTGGTGCCGGCAAGCTCGCAGCCTGGATCGCGCTCTCCCATAACTTCGACCATCTCGATGGCATCCAGGAGGCGGTCGCAAGCCTCGTCGAGGCGATCGAGGAGAAGTTTGCCCGCGCCGAAGGCATTCATCACAGGGCCGTCACTTCGGCGGTCCTGATGCTGGCCTTCATGGCCTTTGGCGATGCCCTCCTTGGCCAGCATCTGTCCGACATGCTCGATCGCGAGCGTGCCGCCCCGCGCAAGGTCGCGACCATGCTCCTGCCGAGCTTCTTCACCATGGAATAACGGGGCCTGCGCCCCTGTCAGCAGGTGGTGGCTCTTGCCTTGGGCGCGCGCCATGGGGTAGGCAGGCGTCGGGGCGTTTATATCGACAAAAATGTCATCAAAGAAAAAACCGCCGGCCCGTGCGCGAATCGGAGCCCGCGAAACCCACACGGCAATGCGCGCCCATTCCCTTGCCGCCGCCCGCAAGATCCTGCTCGAGCGCGGGCCGGCGGCGGTCACGCTCACTGCAGTGGCCCGGGCCGTGGGCCGCACCCATGGCACCATCCTCCATCACTTTGGCTCCATCGAAGAGCTGCATGAAGCCCTGATGCAGTCGATGCTCGAGGATCTGTCCTCGGCTTTGATTCGTGGCCTGGCCGAAGGCGGGTCTGCGTCCACCCGCACCCGCCGCCTGGTCGAAAGCGTGTTCGACGCCTTTGGTAGTGGTGGGGCAGGGGTTTTGGCCGCATGGATGGCGCTGTCGCAAAACCGCGACCAGCTACAACTTATACGTGGGGCCGTGCGCAATCTCGCTTCTGAAATCACCGAGCGTCTCAAGCAGGTTCCCGGCGGCCCTGCATACGATGTGGCTGGAATGGTGGACTTTCTGGCCTATTGCGCCTTTGCCGACGCACTCATCGGCCGTGATCTGCGCACCATACTCGGGATTGAACCTGAGGGTGTGCGCGCTTTGATGACCGATCTTCTCGGACATTTCCGTACCTCCTGAACCCCGCACGCACTGCGCCCGCGAAGACGCCATGCGTGCGTCCCGTGACGCGCGCAAAAATCCTTATCGACATTTTTGTGAAAAAGTTATTGACAGCCATGATAGTACATGTAAGCGTGCGTTGGGGAACAGTTCGGACACACGAACTGACCTGGTGCGACAGGAAATAAGCGTCGGACCACTGGTGAGAGACCGGTTGGCCCTACGTCCTTGCTGCATACAGAAAAAGACGTTTCAGCCCACTGGTGACGAGCCGGTTGGTCGAGGGAGGGGGAATTGACGTTTCAGAGCGTGGACAGGGTGGCGCCTGCGGGATGTACGCGCCGCCGCCCCCGGGGGCGCCGGCTCACGCGGCCATCAGGATCACCCTCCTGCAGGCGTGAGCCGGCGGCTTCACGCCGCCTGACACAAGTCAGGTCAGGTCCAGGGGCGATTTCAGCACAGAGATAACGCGCCACAGGCGTAGCGGGACGGATGCTTGGGGCGTCCGGATCAAGGAAGGGGCATCATGCAAGGTCAGTCGAATTTCCGTATTGCACTTTTGAGCGGCGTCAGCGCGATTGCCGTCATCACCTCGATGAGTGTCAGCGCCCAGGCAAAGGATTTGATCAGGTCCGGCATCGAGACCGTCACGGTGACGGCCGAACGCAGGAAGGAAAATCTTCAGAGCGTGCCGATCGCGATCTCGGCGTTCTCGCAGAAGCAGCTGACGGACCGGCAGATCGCGGGTGGACCGGACCTCGTCAAGGAGGTCCCGAACCTCACTTTCTCGAAGACCAACTTCACCGGTTACAACCTCGAGATCCGCGGCATCGGCACCCAGGCAATCTCGGTGACCACCGACCCGGCGGTGTCCGTGGCGCTCAATGGCATCCCCTTCATCCGCAACCACTTCTTCGAGGAGAAGTTCTTCGACCTCAGCAATGTCGAGGTGCTGCGGGGTCCGCAAGGAACCCTCTGGGGCCGTAACGCCAATGCCGGTGTGGTCAACATCATCACGGCCAAGCCCGTAGGCCACTTCGAGGCGGAAGGTTCGGTCGCTGTCGGCAATTACAACAGCCGCCGGCTCGAAGGCATGCTGAACCTGCCGATCGTGGGCAGCAAGTTCGACATCCGCATGGCGGGCGAATGGACCAAGCGCGACGGCTATGCCTTCAACCAGACCACCAATCAGCCGATCGATGGGCGTGATCTGTGGTCGGGCCGCTTCAGTGCCAGGTTCCGCCCGAATAGCAGATTTGAAGCGGACTTTGTCTGGGAGCACTTCCAGGAGAGCGACGACCGCCTGCGCTCGGGCAAGCAGCTGTGCATGACCGATCCAGGTCCCACAAGCTTTACGGCCGCAAATGGCACCGTCGTGCCAGTGCCACCTCCACGGGGAGGCGCCTTTGGCCTCAACTCCTCGTGGTTCAGCCAGGGCTGTCTGCCGAACTCGCTCTATAACAAGAACTCGTTTGAGGTCCCGAACGGCTTCTCGCTACCCTTCGTCCAGGGTGCAACCTTCGAAGGGCTCATCAATACCAATCTCAATCCCTACGCGCAGACCACGCAGTCGACCAATCTGCGCGACATCCAGTCGGCGATCAATCCGACCTATATCGCCAAGAACGACACCCTCGAGTTCAATGCGCAATGGCACGCAAAGCCGTGGCTGACGGTCTATTCCGACACCGGCTACAACCGCGACTTCCTGTGGTCGAGCGAGGACTACAACAGGTTCGACACAACACCAGGCATATTTATTCCGGATACAGGTTACGCATCGCGCCATCTGATCGATCCGGTCACAAAGATGTTCTGCGATCCGCAGCTCGGCTGCAGTGATCGGCTGGTGGTGCAGGATTTGGCAACCGAGAAGTCCTGGCAGTTCAGCCAGGAGTTCCGGGCGCAGTCCGATCTGAGCGGCCCCTTCAACTTCAGCGTCGGTGCCAACTATCTGCATTACGAGACGACCGAAGACTACTACGTATTCTCCAACACGTTCACGATGCTGTCTCTGAGAAATGTTGGCTGCGATGTGCCTTATCAGCCAGGCGTTACAAATAATATTTATTGCTTACATAATGGCCCATCTTATACCCCCCCTGCTTCCAATGACAGTATACCCACCGAGTCACCGCAATATGTTGACCCCAATCCGATCCACAGCCTGGACAATGAGGGGCACAATTACTTCCTCAGCCAGAACCCCTATACGCTGAACTCCTACGCCGCGTTCGGCGAAGCCTATTATCAGGTTCGTCCCGACCTGAAGCTGACGGCGGGCCTCAGATGGACGGACGACCAGAAGCACTTTGACGAGATTCCGAGCGAATTGCTGGCTACGGGCTATGGCTACCCGTCGACAGGTGTGGTCAATCAGGAATGGGGACGGCTGACCGGGCGTTTTGTGGCCAACTGGACGCCCAAGCTGCCGTTCACCGACCAGACCATGATCTATGCGTCCTACGCACATGGCTACAAGGCCGGCGGGGCCAATCCGCCGGGGCCGGTTCTGCTGAATGCGGATACTGGGGCGTCCACACCCGGGTATACAGTTAACGTCACCTTCCCGGTGCATCCGCTGACCTTCAAACCGGAATACATCGATGCATTTGAACTCGGGACCAAGAACGAGGCCCTGGGCGACAATCTGGTCTTCAACGCCGACGTCTTCTATTACAATTACAAGAACTATCAGATCTCGCAGATCGTCGACCGTACGTCGGTCAATCTGAACTTCAATGCCCAGGTCAAGGGCGCGGAAGTCCAGACCGAATGGACGCCACTGCAGGGTCTGAGCTTCTCCTTCAATGGCGGCTATGAGGACGCAACCCTCAATAACCACCAATACGCGATCGATCTGATGGATCGCACCGCCGGTCACCCGGGTTGGGTGGTGATGAAA
>JAGWRJ010000068.1 GCA_028869725.1 Alphaproteobacteria bacterium
CTTTCCGGGCCTCACCCTCGCCCCTGCTCTTCAACACGCGCCTTCCCATTTCACATCCGGTCATCCCGGCCCACGCCCAGCTCGGCCCGAATGCGGCATGGTGGGCATCACGGACCAGGGGCTACGACTGGATGCAAGCCGACAAGATTAATTCGATGGCATTCAATCACCTGCTGTGGCGCGCCTACGCCCCGGCCCGCCCCTACCCCACAGAGCGCTCGGGCAAAGATCTGCGGGAAGCGGCGGAAAACCGCGGCCACTAGGCGCGCGCACCGGCCGGCACGTCCAGGACCCGGTTCTGGCCAGCCGCGAGGGAACGAAGCGGGCCGCCGCGCGCGTCAAGGCCCGTCAGGGGCAAGGCCAGAGCCGGCAGCCTTGCCCCTCTGGCCGTCGCGGGCTATGTCTCTCGGCCGCCATAGCCTGGACGGGTGCAACTGCCCGCCCCGCAACCCGAATTTCCGAAATGCCCCTGCTCAGATTTCTGCCTGACCACTCCAAGATCGATTTCGTAGGCGCCCGGTACTTTGCCTTTGCCATCGATGGCCTGCTGCTTCTGGCGACCATCATCTCGATCAGCGTGCAGGGCTTTAACCTTGGCATCGACTTTACGGGCGGCGTGCTGCTGCAGGTCAAATCCGTCCACTCGATCCATATCAGTTCCGTCCGCGACGAAATCTACAGCCTCGGTTTCCCGGACGCCCAGATCCAGTATATCGGCTCAGGAGCCTGCGATACCCCGATCCATTCCTGCGTTCTTATTCGCGTCAAGCCGAAGCCCAACCAGTCCGGCGAAACCATTCAGTCCATGATCAAGCACAAGCTGGGGCCGAGTTTCACCCCGCGCAGCGCTCAGGTCATCGGGCCCAAGGTATCGGGCGAATTGTTTCATGCCGGCGTGGTGGCGACGATCCTTGCCGTTATTGCCATCGCCATCTATGTCGCGGTGCGTTTCGAATGGCAGTATGGCGTCGGCGCGGTCGTGGCCACTGGCCATGACGTGCTCGTGACCGCCGGCCTGTTCTCGCTCCTACATTGGGATTTTTCACTGAACTCGATAGCAGCGCTGCTGACGCTTGCCGGCTACTCGATCAACGATACGGTCGTGGTGTTCGACCGAATTCGCGAAAACCGACGCAAATTCAAGCGTATGAACCTAGGCGAGCTGATCAATCTGTCAACCAATCAGATGTTGACACGAACCATCCTGACCAGCGGCGCAACCGCAATCTCCATAATTCCGCTTCTTGTCTTCGGCGGTCCGGCGCTGTTCGACTTCACCGGTGCGATCCTGTTCGGAATTATCGTAGGTACATTCTCGTCGATCTATGTCGCATCTGCTCTGCTCCTCTACCTGCCCGCACCCGCCGGCACGCAGACTGGTCCGAGCGAGAAAGAGGCGACGGCCTAAATCACCCGACGCGCCCTGACCGCTTCGCAGCGAGCGTGCAATCGGCGACGGGGCAAATCTTGCCAACAGCGCACACGTAGTGTCTGCCGCGGCCGGCAGAGCAGAGCCTTCGCACCGCTCACGCGCATCAGAACGGATTGATGGTCTCGTGCCGGGTAAAGGTCAGATAACCGGCATTGACGCCAGCGCGTAGACCGACGCCCGTACGCATGGGCGCGATCGTGATGTGACCAGAGCGCAAGTAGTTCACCCCGATACCAGCCACAAAGTAGAAGCTGCCCGAAACTCCGGGAAACCGCTGATACAGCTGATCGCGGTTGTGCAGATTGTACACGAGCATGAACGTCTTGGAGGCATTGGCCCCAAAATCGAAGCCGACGCTGGGTCCCTGCCAGTAAACCTTCACAGGGGGATAGCCCTTGCGCATCAGCCAGCCCGAACCGTACCGCAGCCCCACGATGAACGCGCCGGAGCCCTCGGCCCCCTTGATGTATGCGTTCGGCAGACCGTTCTCTGAAAACACCTTCTGCACCGCCTTGGCCACCGCCTCGCTGGTGTCACCAAAAAAGCCGGTCGCAGCCTGGACGATTTCGTTCTTGCTGAACTTGTCACCGCGATGTCCATGGACCTCATTTGCCGTATCCGAGCTTTCTGCACCGGTGTAGCTGGACGGCGGCGTGTTGTTGTAGCCCTCCACCGGCTGCGCATTGGAACCCTGATCGGTGGAGCTCGCAGCCCCCGGTGGAGGAAGCTGGGTGGGTGCACTGACCGCGCCAGTATTGGCCGCATCCTGCGCCGATGCCGGTGCGCAGGTCATCGCAAGCGCTCCGGCAAGTGCCGCAGCGCAAACTCCCAAACGGCGCAGGTCCGAACGCATCATGGGCATGTCTCCTTTTGAACGAATCAGAGCAGGTGACGTCATCTAGGGGTAAACCCAAACGCCGTAACGCGACAAATTTTGGGCATGAGCCTAGGCCAGCTGATATTTCTGCCCAAGGCGCAAGACCCGGCCTTCTCCTTCAAGCTGGATCAGATGTGCCTCAACCGAACGCGCAGCTGCCGGATGCAAGCTGCGATCCACGGCCGCATAAATCTCTGTGACCATTTTGGGAATTGTATCCAGGCCGCGCTCAAGCGCCGCGACGATCTGAGCCTCGCGCTCAAGACGATGGGCGAGATAGGCTTCCAGAAATGGCCGGGGGGTGCGCACCGGGCCACCATGGGTTGGCCATAAGACCTGATCATGGCGGGCGATCAGTTTGCGCAGAGAGGCCATGTACTCGGCCATATTGCCGTCGGGCGGAATCACCACTGTCGTCGACCAGCCCATGACGTGATCGCCGGTAAAAAGCGCGTCTTCGTCGCGAAGGGCAAAGCACATGTGGTTCGACGTGTGTCCCGGGGTAAAGACACATTCGAAGGAAAATCCGTCGCCTTCCACCTCATCACCGTCGCGGACCAGAATATCCGGGACAAAATCGCGATCCCCGCCCTCTTCCAGCTTCAGCGTGCTGTCCTGTCCCGATCCATGCGGCCCAAAACCATAGGTCTTGGCTCCGGACCAGGCCTTCAGGGGGGCCGCGGCCGGTGAATGATCGCTGTGGGTATGGGTGATCAGGATATGGGTCAGGCGCCGCCCGGCCACTGCCCGCTTCAGAGCCTCGATATGGGGCTCACTGGCCGGACCGGGGTCGATGATGGCGACATCCCTGCCACGCCCGATAATATAGGTCCCGGTGCCATGAAAGGTGAACGGACCCGGATTGGGCGCCAGAACCCGCGTGATCCGGGAACTGACCTGGATGGGCTCGCCCACCGGGGCAGAAAAGGAACGGTCAAACGCGATAGCCATAATTTAAAGTATAGCACGTGCCGCACGGATACGCTCGAGACGAACCACAAGATCCGGGCGCGTGCGGTACATGACCCGCTGCAGGCGCCGTGGTGCACGCTCGGAAAACATCTCGAGCAGCCGTGACAGCCAGGTATAGCGGAACCGGGCATAGCGCAGCCCGTTACGGAAACCACGGCTCTGACCGGTCAGAATTGCACTACCCGCAAGAAGCAGTACCGCCGCGACCGGAACCGGCAGTGGCACCGGAATGGGCAGTATCAGCAGCCCGGTCGAAAAGCTCGCCCAGCCTGCAGTCAGAAGCAGATAGTGACTCGCTTGCGATTTACGCATGACCCGGAGCGTGCCCTGGTGAGCAGTTGATGAAACTATTGTCAGCTTGTCGTGACTTTGTGGCGGCAGTTAGACCGTACCACGCAACAATTACGGCTGCGTTGCCGCGTCGGCGCAAAGCATCGCCGTTGTGTTAACCTTTAGGGAAAACACGTCCGGGCGCCCGTAGTGGCCGGAGACGTCGAGATCGAACTTGCCCCGGACGATCTGCCGAAGCTCAAGCTCCGCCGACAGTATGCCCTCTTGCCCCGTAAGCGGACCGGCCAGGACCTCGCCAAAGGGCGAGACGATCAGGCTGCCGCCTTTGATCAGGGCATCACCGCCTTGACCAGCCGGATAATCCCGCGGGTAATCCGCCGCCGTCGCATACTGACACGCCGAGAGCACGAAGCAGCGTCCCTCATAGGCGATGTGGCGCATACTGGTCTGCCATTGCGGACGGTCGTCCACTGTCGGCGCGCAATAAACCTCTACGCCCTGGGCGTAGAGCCAGCTGCGATACAGCGGCATGTAGTTCTCCCAGCAGATCGCCGCGCCCACGCGGGCACCTGCCATGTCGATCACCCGCGTTGTTGCACCATCGCCCATGCCCCAGATGAGACGCTCCATTGCGGTGGGCATCAGCTTGCGATGCGTGTTCACCAGCCGGCCATCCTCTGCAATAAACAGAGCCGTGCAATAGAGCGTCCCCTGAGCCTGTTCGATGATGCCTATGACCATTGCCAGCGACAGAGCCTTTGCCGTCTTGCACATCCGTGCAACGTGCGGACCGTCGATTCGGACTGCGCTGTCGTAATAGCGTGCAAACCAGTCGCGACCCTCGTCACTGCGCGCGCCGACGCGGGCACCAAAATCCATACCTTTGGGATACCCGCCGATAAAAGCTTCGGGAAATACCGCAAGCCTGGCCTGTCGCGCCGCCTGCGCCGCAAAATGCTCGAATTTGTCAAGGGTCGCCGCAGTATCAAAGGCCACCGATCCAGCCTGAACCACGCTAACTCCCAGAACCGCCTCGGACATTGCAATCTCCTAACTGCCACCCCTTTGACGAAGGCGCTCAGCCTACATAGGCTCCCAGGATCGCATATCTGTGAAGGACACGCCAAGATGAAGCTGTACAACTCTGTGGGACCAAATCCGCATGTCGTGCGTATGTTCATTGCCGAAAAGGGAATTGATGTACCCAAGGTCGAAGTTGACCTGCTGAAGGGAGAGAACCGGCAGGACTCACACCTCAAACGCAATCCCTCCGGCCAGATGCCCAGCCTGGAAACCGATGACGGTCAGTACATCTCCGAAATCACCGTGATCTGCGAATATCTTGAAGAAAAATTTCCCAATCCGCCAATGATTGGACGCACCGCTGAGGAACGCGCACAGGCGCGGATGTGGACACGGCGTGTCGACCTCAACATCTGTGAGCCTATGGCCAATGGCTTTCGCTTCAGTCAGGGCCTCGAACTGTTCAAGCACCGGATCTATACCGCTCCGGAAGCCGCAAACGGACTGAAGGCCATGGCCCAGGACCGGCTGAAATGGCTCGATGGTCAAATGTCGGACGGTCGGGAATTCATCTGCGGCGCGCGCTTCACGCTCGCGGACATCCTGCTGTACTGCTTCGTCGACTTCGGCAATCAGGTAGGACAGCCGCTCAATCCGGAATTCAAGAATCTGGGGGCATGGTTCAAGCGCGTCGGCGCCCGCCCCTCGGCCAAAGCATGAGGCGTCAGCACCTGGCGCTGGCGATGATCGTCAGCGCCGCCGTTGCCCAGACGCCAGCGCACGGATCGGCTCTGCCGATCGTGCCGGCACCGGGCGTACACCGCGACCACATCGATGTCGGCACCATTCTCGACCTCTCAGGTCCGCTCGCAGCGCAAGGCCGTGCCATTGAAAATG
The DNA here is from genome assembly GCA_028869725.1 of Alphaproteobacteria bacterium. Lineage (GTDB taxonomy): Bacteria > Pseudomonadota > Alphaproteobacteria > Micropepsales > Micropepsaceae > Rhizomicrobium. Next base: position 5,493 of record JAGWRJ010000068.1, read on the forward strand.
GCCTCAAACTTGCGTTCAGCGATATCAACGCCAAGGGCGGCGTGAACGGTCGCAAAATTGTTCTTCTCGTCAAGAACAGTGCCTATAATCCGCAGCAGGCCCGAAATGCGGCGGAGGCGCTGCTCCATCACGGTATTTTTGCGGTCTTGTGCGCCAATGGCACACCGCCTGTCGCCGCCAGCATGCCCCTGATCCTGGGGCACAACATTCTGAGCCTTTTTCCCTTCGTGCCGGCTCGGGCCGATTATACCCGTCCGCGCAGACTTGCGTTTTCTCTCGAAGTGCCGGTAGCGGCACAAGCGGAAATCGGACTGAAAGCACTGCTCAACGAACGGGGCAATCTGAAAGTTGGCGTTCTGTTCAGCGAAGATTCGCTTGGACGCGCTGTCCTTGCCGGCGTGCAACGCGAACTGGCGCGTCGCAACGCGCCCCTCACTGCCGCCGTACCCTACATTGCCGGAAGCCGGACGCTCACCGCTCCTTTGCAGCAACTGCGCCGGGAGGGCGCTGAACTCGTCGTCTTGGGCAGTGTACCGCAAGAGGCCATGCGGGCCCTGCAGGATGCCCATCGGGCACTGTGGCGCCCGGTATTTTTCTGCCCGGCCTGCTACATGCCTGAAGCCGCGACAATCGGGGGGCGCGATGTCGACGGGCTTTATGCCTTCGCCGCTACGCCAATTCCCTATCCAAATGGCGATGCACCGGCCATTGCCGCATGGGCGAGGCTTTATGCAAGGCGTTTTCATGCCGTCGCAACGCCTGAAGCTCTGCAGGCCTATCTGGATGGTGAGCTGTTTGCGGTGGCGCTGCAGCACAGCGGCAGCCATCCCACGCCGCTGTATTTTGCCGATGTCCTGGAATCACTGCCGCCCTGGCATGACAGGGTGCTGGGCGGGCCTGTCGTCAAGTTCTCCGCCTCCGATCATCTTGGCCTGCATAGCGGCTGGCTTGCCGAAGTTGAGAACCGTCGCTGGCGTATGATCGGCCCGATCCACACGCTGACACCGCGACCGCACAGTTCGACAAAAGCTCAGTAATAGAAGGGATTGCCTTCGCTCGCCCGCAGCAGACCTTTGACCGTGCGGAATATCACGTAGAGATAGAGCAGGCCCCACAGAATGAAGCCGATCCCGATGAAGCAGAGCGGGATCACGATCACCATGCCGATCAGGAAGATCCAGAAAAGTTCGATGGCATTGGAAAAATGGCTCTCATAGACCGAGCCACGCGCATCGTCGCGCTTCACATAGGCCAGCACGACGCCGATAAAGGCTGTCACACCATTTACCAGCGCGGCCAGATAAAGCAGATACACGATGATGGCCACTGTGCGCGCACTGTCCTGGCGCATGGACAGCTCATAGGTACTGTCGTTACGAGGTGCCTGGCTCATAATCTTTCTCTCCCTCCAACCGCACTTGTGGCCAAATGTGGGCATGAAGCAGCACGCTTTCAACTGCACCTGGACCACCTGCCGTCGTCCCGATCTCGGGGCGGAGCTGCGATCAACCAGATTTCGCCTATTCCTGCAAAGACTTAATCAATCCATCGTATGGCTGTCATGCAGCCATGATTTATTCGCAGTGCAGGGCGGACCTGGCATATGAGGTTCGCCCATCAGTCCGGCAGGACACCTCCGGGGCAACATTGGGGCACCCAGATCGGGACAGGAAGTCCCGCCGCAAGGAGAAATGCAATGACGATGGTCGACCTCACGCTACAACGGGCCCAGGCTTCGGCACCAAAACTCAGCGAGCCGTCCGCGAGCTACGATATCTGCTACGTCGACGGCACCGGCCGCCTCATTGCGAACCACTGCGTCCCCTGCTCGAGCGACAAGAAGGCCTGCATCCTTGCCCACGCCATGCGCCCGCAGGGAACCCGGCGTATCGAGGTATGGCGAGGCCCCTGCCTTGTCTATGAACGCCCGCAGACCACGCGCGCCGCAACACTCGAAGCACTGCGCCCGGTGTACGCACCCGCTCCTTCGAACCTTGCGGCGTGGCCGGGCCGGGCTAAAGGCTAGCCGGCTCATCGGGGGCTCGCCCCAGCCTGGCGTCGGTGCGGGCCTCATCGCCCGTTGCGCGGCCTCGGCCCAGCTCACCCTGATGCTCTTGACGAACAGAGCTTGCCTGTAATCGCTCCGCCCGCTTCTATGCGCCGGCTCACCGCGCACTATATTGAGGCTGATGGCACATAATAACGGACAGGTTCCGCGTCCCCTCCGCAGCAAACCCTCGAAGCCTTTGAAGCCAAAGGCTGCCGCCGCTACGGCCGCGTTCGATGCCGCCGTCGCCAGCGCCCCGTTGCATCCCCTTGGTACCGCCTACGATCCCGCACCACCTGAAGGTTTAGGCCAGTTACCGCTTTATGGCGCTACCGGTGCCGAAATTGCAGCTTTCGTGCCCCATCGCCCGGAGCGGCCGCAGAAGAGTGAAGGTGGGAAGCGGTTCAAGCTCGTCAGCGAGTACGAGCCGGCCGGTGATCAGCCTCAGGCCATCGCCGGACTAGTCGGCGGCACAAAGGCACTTGAGCGCGACCAGGTACTGCTCGGGGTCACCGGTTCAGGCAAAACCTTTACGATGGCAAAGGTCATTGAGACAGTGCAGCGACCAGCGCTGATCCTCGCCCATAACAAGACGCTTGCGGCCCAGCTATACGCCGAATTCAAGTCATTCTTTCCCGAAAACGCGGTGGAGTATTTCGTCTCCTATTACGACTACTACCAGCCAGAGGCCTATATTCCCCGCACCGACACCTATATCGAGAAAGACTCCTCGATCAATGAAGAGATCGACCGCATGCGCCATTCGGCAACGCGTGCGATCCTCGAGCGTGATGACGTCATCATCGTCGCTTCGGTTTCCTGCATTTACGGCATTGGATCGGTAGAGACCTATTCGGGCACCGCAGTCACCATCACGCGCGGCAAGCGTGTGGATCGCACGGCGCTGATGCGGGATCTGTCGGCACTCCAATACCGCCGCAATGATGACAATTTTGTACGCGGTGCGTTTCGGGTACGCGGCGACACCATCGACCTGTTCCCTGCGCACTATGAAGACCGTGCCTGGCGCATCGAGCTTTTCGGTGACGAGGTTGACTCGATCTGCGAATTCGATCCGCTGACTGGCAAGAAGGCGGGCACGCTCGATAGCATCAAGATCTATGCGAACTCGCATTACGTCACGCCGAGACCGACGCTTGCCCAGGCCATCAAGGGCATCAAGCAGGAACTGGTGGAGCGCCTTGCGCAGTTTCGCGCCGAAGGCAAGCTTCTCGAAGCCCAGCGGCTGGAACAGCGCACACAGTTTGATCTCGAAATGATTGAAGCCACTGGTTCCTGCGCCGGGATCGAGAACTATTCGCGCTGGCTGACCGGTCGCAAGCCGGGAGAACCTCCTCCGACACTCTTCGAGTACCTGCCCGACGACGCGCTCGTCTTCTGCGACGAAAGTCACGTTACCGTGCCTCAGATCGGCGCCATGTATCGTGGCGACTATCGGCGCAAATTCACCCTCTCCGAATATGGCTTCCGCCTGCCATCGTGTATCGACAATCGGCCCCTCAAATTCGAGGAATGGGATGCCATGCGGCCCCAGACCATCTACGTCTCGGCCACACCCGGTCCCTTTGAGCTCGAGCGCACCGGCGGGGTCTTCGTAGAACAGGTAATCCGGCCAACTGGCCTCATCGATCCTCCGGTAGAAGTGCGTCCGGTCGAGACCCAGGTAGACGATCTGATCGCCGAATGTCGTACCGTTGCCGCACAGGGCTATCGCACACTGGTCACGACCCTGACCAAGAAGATGGCCGAAGATCTCACCGAATATATGCATGAACAGGGCATTCGCGTGCGCTACATGCATTCTGATGTCGACACGCTGGAGCGGATCGAGATCATCCGCGATCTGCGCCTTGGCGCATTTGATGTCCTGATAGGAATCAATCTGCTGCGCGAAGGGCTCGACATTCCCGAATGCGCTCTTGTCGCTATCCTCGATGCTGACAAGGAAGGCTTTCTGCGCAGCGAAACAGCTCTGATCCAGACCATCGGCCGGGCTGCCCGCAATGTTGACGGCAAGGTGATCCTCTATGCCGACGCCATGACTGGATCGATGGAACGGGCGATGGCCGAAACCGGACGGCGCCGGGCCAAACAGATGGCTTATAATGCTGAACACGGCATTACCCCGGCCAGCATCAAGAAAAAGATCTCGGACATCATGGGCTCGATGTATGAACGTGACCATGTCATGGTCGACGCCGGCGTCAGCGAAGAAGACACCGCATTCATCGGGCATAATCTGCGCGCCCATATCAGCGAGCTGGAGCGGAAAATGCGCGAGGCTGCGGCCGATCTTGAATTCGAGACCGCGGCGCGCCTGCGCGATGAAATCAAGCGCCTGCAGGCGGTCGAGCTTGCCGTCGCCGATGATCCATTTGCCCGCCAAAGCACGGTCGAAGACGCAGCGCAGAGAGCCCTGACAACCGAGGGACGAAAGCAGAAAGCCCGCCGCGGCGGCGCCAAACGATTAGGGCGGCCCAATCAGCCCAAGACCTTTGGTAGCCGCGCCCGCTAGAACGCCCGCCGACGCGCTCTGCTCAAACCCGATCCATCAAGGGGATGTATCGGCCCATGTGCAATTGCGAAAGGTAATTGCACCTCGCGCCGAACACACGCATTGTGAAGCCGATTCGCGAATCGCGCGGGTCGCGTTGAGTATGGAGCCCGTTGGATGCTGTCGGACCGCGAGCTGCAGAAGGCAGCGAGCCGTGCCCTGTGTGAGCGACTTGCGGCACGGGGCGATGCACGTACCATCGTGCGTGAAATTGATCACTGGGCCTATTTTCCTACGCCGGAGAGCAGGGCGAGCTTTGTCGAAGCAGGCATTCGGGTGGGCTTTCGCTTGCGCGGGACCTCCGAGCCGACAGGCCTGTGGCAGGGCTATGGCGCACAGCTCTATCACCACGACATCCCCAGCGACGACGCCATGGAGCAGATCACCCTGCTGCTCTACGATCTGGCCGAAGAGGCCGGCGGAGATTATGACGGCTGGGAGACCAGGATTCTTACCTGATCCGAACTGCCCTGCACTTACTCGCCGAAGCCTTCGCCGGCCTTCTGCACTGGAGCAAGACGGATAAGCCGGCTGTCCTCGACCGCCGCCTGGCGGTGCTTGACGAGTTCGCGATATTCGGGATCGGTCACCATCGCCAGAAAGGCTCCGGCATTTGGGTAGGCGGCAATGAAGGCGATGTCCCAGCGTTCGTCCACCGGACCGGTAAGGACTGTCTCGGGACGTCCGACCCAGACCTGATGCCCGCCTACCCGCTTGAATATATGAGCGGTGGTGCGCCCATAGGCGCGATAGGCGTCAAGTCCCGACATGCCCTTGCCGTGATTGGGATGACCGACAGGATAGTTTGCGTGCGCGTTCAGCCGGATCAGGTTGAGCATGTGAATGGGCGTATCGCGTGGCAGCGCCTTGAAGGCATCAAACTGCGTGCGGGTGGGATCAATCGAGCCTGTCATGGCAGTCCTCTCGCAGGATTTCAGTGTGAGCAGAATGACGGGTTACTGCCGTTCACAGCAAGCCCGCAGCGCCATCAGGCCCGAAGCGCGGCTTCGATCCGCACACTGAATACCTCACCTGTCATTTTGCAGCTTTGAAGACCAGCACAACGCGCTTTTGCCCGTTGGCCGGCGGGACGAAGGTCGCGCTGGCGGGGGGCGCCTGCGGCGCATCGCGCCGCTCTGCGGTTATCTGGTACCTGCCCTTCGGCAGCTGAAAAAGGACCCAGGCGCCAGGACAGTCCAGATCCGCCAGAACGTTACTGCCCTGGCGCAGCGTCACATGGACGTCAGCAATGTACTGGTTCGCTGCGTTGGCAAACTCAATGCGTACGGGATAGGCCTCCCAGCGTGGGTCATCCTTCGACTGGGCGATACCTGTACATACGGTGGTGATGTTGTTCGCCAGGGTGAGCGGCTGGTCCATCGGCATGGAAGCCGCCTGCACCGGAAGCGCCAGTAGCGCCCATAATGCCGACGCAAGCACGAGACGCGCCATGACATCCTTCCCCCATCAAATGCATCCTTAATTTGGTATCGCACTATGGCGGTCTCAAGGCATCACCAGGAAGCGCACCCTCCGACACCAAGCATCCGCCCTTAACCATTGCCTGCGCCTGACCGGCAAAAAGGGGCATCCGGCAGGTCTGCGCAATCGCAGCCTGCCCCACCACCTCTGTGGACAATTCCGGAGAATACCCGTATAGTTTTAGGGTCAAGGCCGCGCGAGCCTCAAAGAAAGTTTCATGCGCGTCCAGCGAATGACCGGCCAGCGGGAAGCAGGGGCTGGGACAGACGGCTTGGAGTGACTACGACGCTTTTCCTGAAAGACAGACGCGGGTTTGACGGTCGGCCTGGACATGGTGTCCGGACGGCCATTTGATTTTCTTTCAGGAGAGTACTCCATGTCGACCACAGGTCAGGTCAAATTCTTTAACACCACGAAGGGCTTCGGCTTCATCGCACCGGAAGGCGGCGGCAAGGACGTTTTCGTCCACGTCACTGCGGTGCAGGCTGCAGGACTGCGTGGCCTCAATGAAGGCCAGCGCGTCAGCTTCGACATCGAAGCCGACAAGCGCGGCCCCAAGGCGGTCAATCTGAAGCTGGTCTAAAACACCACCATCGATTCCGCGAACGGCGCAGGGGCTATCCAACCTGCGCCGTTTTTTTTGACAATTCCCCGTCAAGGATGCTGTGTCATGCCCGCTGCGGAATTCGTCCTGATCTACTCAACCTTTCCTGATCGCGACAGTGCGATTTCGGTCTGCGAACTGCTCGTCAAGTCACGTCTGGCAGCCTGCGCGAATATCTCGGCGCCCATGATTTCGGTTTATGCATGGCAGGACGAATTGACCCGCGCTGAAGAGATAGCAGTCCTGATCAAAACTCGTGCGAGCCTTGCTGACGCTGCCATCGACGCTGCGCGTCAGGTCCATCCCTACACCACGCCGTGCTTTCTTACACTCGCGGTGGAAGGCGGTAATGCGCAGTATCTGGACTGGCTGCGCCAGCAGACACAGCCTTAGGGGATGAGGACAGCAGCACCGCTGATCCGGCCCGCCCGCAGATCCGCAAGCGCCTCATTGGCCGCTTCAAGCCGATAAGAGATGGTGTGGGTATGGATCCTGATCTGTCCTGCCAGTGTCAGGAATTCCTCGGCATCCGCCCGGGTCAGGTTGGCAACGGACTGAAGGCTGCGTTCCCCCCACAGGATGGCATAGGGAAAGCTTGGGATATCGCTCATGTGAATGCCGCCGCACACCACATGGCCACCGGGGCGCACCGCGCGCAGCGCCAACGGGACCAAAGCACCCACCGGGGCAAACACGATCGCGGCGTCGAGCGCAACCGGTGGTGCAGCATCCGAGCCTGCAACCCACACCGCGCCCATGTCGCGGGCAAAGGAGCAGGCCGCTTCGTCGCCGGGCCGGACAAAGGCATAAACCTCCTGCCCCCGGCTTCTGGCCACCTGAATCGCGATATGCGCGGCCGCGCCAAATCCATAAAGTCCAAGCCGCGCCGCGCTTGCCGCCATCTTGAGGCTGCGATACCCGATCAGTCCCGCACACAGCAACGGCGCTGCTTCCTCATCGCTATAGCCGTCGGGCAAGGCGAAGACATAGCGTGCATCCGCCAGCGCGTGCGTGGCAAAACCACCATCGATCTGGTAGCCGGTGAACCGCGCCGAAGGACAGAGGTTTTCCTCGCCGCGGCGACAGAACGCGCAGGTGCCGCAGGTCCAGCCCAGCCAGGGAATACCGACGCGCTGGCCAAGGGCCAGGCCCTGCACCTGCTCACCCATGGCCACGATGTGACCGACAATTTCGTGGCCGGGGGTCAAAGGCAGCTTCGGCTGCGTGAGGTCACCATCGACAACGTGCAGATCGGTACGACAGACCGCACAGGCAGAAACCTCCACCAGGACCTCTGTCTTGGCCGGAACCGGGGTAGGCTGCTCTTGCAGATGGAGCGGCTGACCGACGGCTTCAAAGCGCATGGACCGCATCGCGCCCTCCTTGCCTTGGCGCCTCAGTGGGCATTGTATGCGCGTTCGACCGTGGTAGGAAATCGTGGTGAACCTTAACACAGCGAACACCGTCAGCCTGATCGACGGCGAGGCGCTCCGTCATGAACTGACGGCCCTCGCCCGCAGTCAAAGCGACCTTCAGGCGTTGCGCGCGCAGGCCCTCAGCCTGATCAAGGATCGCTTCCAGTCAGCGCGGGAGGGCGTGCGTCACGATTGTGAAGCCCGGAACATCAAGGGACTCGAAGCTGCGCGTCAGCTCTCGGCTCTGCAGGACGTCATCATCCAGGTGATCTACGACTTTGCCACCAAACACTTTTATTACGCGCAAAACCCCACCATGGCCGAGCGCATCGCGGTGGTTGCAACCGGCGGCTACGGGCGCGGTCTTCTGGCACCAGGTTCAGATATCGATCTGCTGTTCGTGCGCCCGTTCAAGCAGACCGCCTGGGGCGAAAGCGTAATCGAATTCATCCTGTACATGCTCTGGGACCTGGGGCTGAAGGTGGGGCACGCAACGCGCTCCCTCAGTGAGTGCGTCCGTCTTGCCCGCCAGGACATGACTATCCGTACCTCGGTGCTCGAGGCCCGGTTTTTGTGGGGCAATGCCGAGCTCTATGACGAGATGCGCACCCGCTTCTGGAACGAGGTTGCGATCGGCACGGGACAGGACTTTGTCGAGGCCAAGCTTGCCGAACGCGATGCCCGCCATTCGCGCCAGGGCGAGAGCCGCTACCTCGTCGAGCCAAACATCAAGGAAGGCAAAGGCGGCCTCAGAGACCTTCAGACCCTGTTCTGGATCGGAAAATATGTCTACCACGCCGAGAACACGGCCGATCTCGTCCACCACAATGTCCTCACAGCGGACGAGTACGACTTGTTCCAGACCGCAGAAGCGTTCCTGTGGGATGTTCGGGTCCAGCTTCATTACCTCGCAGGACGCGCCGAAGAACGTCTGAGTTTCGGCGTTCAGCCCGAGCTTGCCCGCCGCCTTGGCTTTGATGCGCCCAACCAGCAGCGTGCCGTCGAAGCCTTCATGCGTGCCTACTTCCTCGCAGCCAAGGAAGTGGGCGATTTGACCCGCATCTTCTGTGCGGCGCTGGAAGAACAGAACCGCAAATATCGCCCAGCTCTGGCCCGCATGCTGCCCGGCTTTCTCAAACCACGCACGGGCCTTGAGGATTTTTACGTCGAAAATGGCCGGCTCAATGCCCGCTCCGGTGCCTTCACTGCGGATCCGGTCAATCTCATCCGGATCTTCCACCTCGCTGACGCCAAGGGCGTCGACGTTCATCCCCATGCACTTAGGGCTGCTACGCGCTCACTGCATCTGATTTCCGAAAAGGAGCGGAACGATCCGGAGGCCAACCGGCTGTTTCTGGAGATCCTGACCTCACGGCGCGATCCCGAAGGCGCGCTGCGACGTTTAAATGAATCGGGCGTGTTTGGCTGCTTCGTGCCGGACTTCGGACGGGTCGTGGCGCTGATGCAGTTCAACATGTATCATCATTATACGGTTGATGAGCATCTGATCCGCGCCGTGGGCAACGTCGCGGCGATCGAGCGCGGGGAGCATCGCAGCGATCACCCGCTGTCATCCGATCTCATCAAACGCATCAAATCGCGCAACACGCTCTACTGCGCCATTCTGCTGCACGACATCGCCAAGGGTCTTGCCGGTGATCATTCCGAGGAGGGGGCAGCCATCGCACGGCGCCTGTGCCCGCGCTGGGGACTGAGCCCCCAGGAAACCGAAGATGTTGCCTGGCTGGTCGAGCATCACCTGGTGATGGCCGACGTTGCCCAGCGCCGCGACATTTCGGACCCCAAAACTGTGCGCGATTTTGTCCAGACGGTGCAGACGCCCGAGCGGCTGCGTCTGCTTCTGGTTTTGACCGTCGCCGATATCCGCGCCGTGGGACCCGGTGTCTGGAATGGCTGGAAGGGCCAGCTCCTGCGCGATCTGTACTTCGAAGCCGAGGCCGCGATGTCCGGTGCCGAGGCGGCACGCGGGCGGCCCGCACGCATTAATGCCGCCAAGGCTGGACTGACCGAACGCCTGTCCGATCTTGCACCCGCGGTCCAGGCGCACGCCATCGAGCGGCATTATGATCCGTACTGGCTCGCATTCGATCTCGATACGCTCGAACGTCATGCAAGACTGATGGCTGATGCAGATGCGGCTGGCGAGCTTCTCGCCCTCTCACTTCAGAGCAACAGCTTTCGCGCCATCAGTGACGTTGTGGTTTACACACCCGACCATCCTGGCCTTTTTGCCCAACTGGCTGGCGCCATTGCCGTGTGTGGCGGCTCAATCGCCGATGCCAAGATCTTTACCACCTCGGACGGATTTGCGCTCGATGTGTTCTCGGTTCAGGACCAGGATGGTGGCCCCTTCACTGGCGGGGCTCGCACGGCGCGCCTGCGTGACACCATCGCCAGAACCCTGGCGGGCGAGGTGCGTCCGCGCCGTGCCCTCGCCAAACGCAGATCACCCGCACGCGCCTCGGCCTTCAACGTGCGCCCGCGGGTAGATTTCGACAATGATGCGTCTGCGACAGCGACCGTTGTCGAAGTCGAAGGTCTCGACCGGGCGGGTCTGCTCTATGACGTCACCAACAGCCTCTTTAAATCCGGCCTGTCGATCTCGGCTGCAATGGTCGCGACCTATGGCGAACGGGCCATCGATGTCTTCTATGTCCGCGATGGATTTGGCCACAAAATTTTTCATCCCGGACGCATCGCCACGGTGCGCGAACGCCTCCTCAAGGCCCTGGAGGGCGACGAAAAGGAGGTGGCTGCTTGAAGAGGGGGGCGGGATTCGGGCATAAGGCGCCCGCATCACCAAGGCCCTGAAGATGTCCGTCCATCGCGTTCTGTCCGGCATGCAGCCGACCAACACCCTGCACCTTGGCAACTATCTCGGTGCCTTGAAGAACTGGGTGGCGCTGCAGTCGCGCATGGAGTGCCTTTACTGCGTCGTGGATCTGCATGCGATCACCCAGGATTCAGGCTATGGCAAGCCAGAGGCTCTGGCTCATGCCACCCGCGAAGTCGCCGCAGCCTATATTGCCGCCGGCATCGATCCGCGAAAAAGTCCGGTCTTCAACCAGGCCCGGGTTCCCGAACACAGCGAACTCAGCTGGATCTTGAGCTGCGTCGCCCGGCTGGGCTGGCTCGACCGCATGACCCAGTTCAAGGAAAAAAGTGGCAAGCACAAGGAGCGGGCAAGCGTTGGCCTTTATACCTACCCGGTCCTGATGGCCGCCGATATTCTTGTTTACAAAGCCACCCATGTGCCAGTTGGCGAGGACCAGAAGCAGCATCTGGAGCTGGCGCGCGACATCGCCCAGAAGTTCAACAACGACTTCGGCATGAAGGACTTTTTCCCGCTTCCCGAGCCGGTGATCACCGGCCCGGCGACACGGGTCATGAGCCTGCGCGACGGCTCGAAGAAGATGTCGAAGACTGACGAGAGTGATATGTCGCGCATCAATCTGACCGATGATGCCGACGCCATCGCCAACAAGATCCGCAAGGCCCGCACTGATCCGGAGCCGCTGCCGGAAAGTTCCAAGGACCTGGAACACCGTCCCGAGGCTCAGAACCTCGTCAACATCTTTGCTGCCCTCAGTGATGAGACCGTCGATGGCGTGGTTACGCGATTTGCCGGACAGCAGTTCTCTGCCTTCAAATCCGAGCTTGCCGACCTGGCTGTCGCCAAGCTCACGCCCATCGCCGCGCAGATGCGCCGCCTGATGGACGATCCGGCCGAACTTGACCGCATCCTGATCGATGGCGCGCAGAAGGCCCGCGCCATTGCCGAGCCGGTCATGAAGGAGGTTCGCAGGGCCGTCGGTTTCCTGTCCTGACCCCAGGGTCCTGGGCGCAAGTGCCCGGTGACGGGGCCTACAGCCTTGGGCTAGAACCAGAGGATGCAGAACGGACCTCAAACGGTACTGGTGACTGGAGCCGCCAAACGCCTTGGCCGGGCCATCGCCCTCGATCTGGCGGCCAAGGGCTATGACGTGGCCGTGCATTACAATGCCTCGGAGCACGATGCCCAGGAGCTTGCCAGCCGGATCCGCGCTCTTGGCCGCGCTGCGGTCCTCTTGAAGGCTGATCTGGCGGAGGAGGAGCAGGTCGAGACGCTCGTCACCCGCGCCACAAGTGCCTTGGGTCCGATCTGCGCTCTCATCAACTCGGCCTCTCTCTTCGAGGAGGATGACTGGCAGAGCGCCACCCGCCACAGCTGGGACCAGCACATGGCCGTCAATCTGCGCGCTCCTTTTGTCCTCGCCCAGACCTTCGCACGGGCTCTGCCGGACGCGTTCAGGGGAGCGATCGTCAATCTCGTCGATCAGCGCGTCCTCAAACCAACGCCCCAGTTTCTCACCTACAGCCTGAGCAAGGCCGGGCTCGACTGGCTGACCGTGACCCTGGCCCAGGCTTTGGCGCCGCGCATCCGCGTCAACGCCGTAGGTCCCGGACCTACCTTGCGCAATCAACGTCAAAGCGAAGCGGATTTTCTGCGTCAGCGGGCCGCCACCTTGCTGGGGACCGGCGCCGACCCCGACGATGTCTGCGCCGCCGTACGCTATCTTCTGGGGGCTTGCGCCGTTACCGGACAGTTGATTGCGGTCGATGGCGGCCAGCATCTTGCGTGGCAGACGGCCGATGTAGCCGTGAGGGAATGACGATGAACGAGAATGCGCACGTTCAGTCCCTGCGTATTGCAGACTGCGATCTTGCGATCCGGCACGTGTTTATTCGCAATCTGTGCCTTGAGGCACAGATCGGGGTCTATCGTCACGAACATGGCCGCAGCCAGCCCATACGCATCAACGTCGATCTGGCAGTCGAGGACTCGATGCAGTTGGAAGACCGCCTTGACCAGGTGGTCGACTACGCCGAGATCACCCAGCGCATCCGCGCCATCGTGGCAGATGGTCATGTCAAGCTCGCAGAGACACTCGCCGAGCGCATCGCCGACACCTGCTTTCTGGACAGCCGGGTCAAGGGCACGCGCGTGCGAGTGGAAAAGCTCAATGCCCTCGAAGACGCCGAGAGCGCCGGCGTCGAGATTGAACGCAGGCGCAGATAGGATGGCGTCCAATCGGCGCTTCAGACCGGTTCAGTACAGGGCGCCCAAATCTGCGCAACCAACGTTACCAAAGACGCGCCGAGGACACGCGCAGCCGCAATGACAAAGGACGACGACACTCCCAACGCTAACGCTCCCCTCGTAGGGGCCGCCCGCATTGCCGCCTATGTCAGGCTCCTGCCGGACCTGCCCGGGGTCTATCGCATGCTCGACGCCAAGGGCGACGTGCTCTACGTCGGCAAGGCCAAGAGCCTGAAGAAGCGCGTTGCTGCCTACGCCAAGTCAGGCGGGCAGACCGAGCGCATCGCGCGGATGATCAGCGAGACCAGGGACATGCTCTTCGTCACGACGGCGAGCGAGAGCGAAGCCCTGCTGCTTGAAAGCAACCTGATCAAGCGTCTGAAGCCGCGCTACAATGTGTCGTTTCGCGACGACAAGAGCTTTCCGAATATTCTGCTGCGTGAGGACCATCCGTTCCCGCAGCTCGTCAAACATCGCGGCGCCAGGACGACAAAGGGGCATTACTATGGTCCGTTTGCGAGCGCCGGCGCCGTCAACCGTACCCTCAACACCCTGCAAAGGGCGTTCTTGCTGCGCTCCTGCTCGGACAGCGTCTTTGAAAGCCGCACCCGGCCCTGTCTTTTGTATCAGATCAAACGCTGCTCGGGGCCATGCGTCGGCCGCATTGACAGCACCGGTTATCACGAGCTGGTTCACGAAGCCGAAGACTTCCTGTCTGGCAAAAGCCGCAGTATCCAGGCCCAATTGGCCAAGGAGATGGATGCGGCTGCTGCCGCTCTCGATTTTGAACGCGCCGCGATCCTGCGTGATCGCATTCGCGCCATGAGCCATATCCAGTCCAACCAGGGGATCAATCCCACCAGCTTTACGGATGCAGATGTCTTTGCGCTGTTCAGCCAGGGATCGGATGTCTGCATCCAAGTTTTCTTCTTCCGCGCCGGACAGAACTGGGGCAACCGCCCATATTTTCCCCGCAGCGGGGCGCACAGCAGCGCCGCTGAGATTCTCTCAAGCTTCATCGCCCAGTTCTATGACGAGCGCGAGAGCCCGCCACTCATCTTGGTCAGCGACCCGCCCGCGGACGCAGCGCTCCTGGCTGACGCCTTGAGCAGCCGCACTGGCAAGCGGGTCGAAATTGCGCTGCCACAGCGCGGCGAAAAGCGCGACATCGTCGAAATGGCACGCAGCAATGCCCGCGAGCAGTTGGCCCGCCGTCTTGCCGAAAATTCGGCCCAGGTGCAGTTGCTTGAGGGGCTCGCAGACCTGTTCGGCATGGACAGCGCACCGCGCCGCATCGAAGTGTATGACAACAGTCACATTCAGGGTCGCCATGCCGTGGGCGCCATGATCGTGGCCGGGCCTGACGGCTTCGAGAAGGGTGAATACCGCAAGTTCAACATCAGATCGGAGGACCTGACACCAGGCGACGACTACGCGATGCTGCGCGAGGTCTTGAGCCGGCGCTTCGGCCGTCTCCTCAAGGATGAGGATACCGCCCGCGCCAAATGGCCTGACCTCGTACTGATCGACGGCGGCGAAGGCCAGCTTTCGATCGCCTGCCAGGTGTTTGCCGATCTGGGGATCGAGGATGTCGAACTCGTGGCGATCTCCAAAGGCCCGGACCGCGACGCGGGGCGGGAACATTTCTATCGCCCCGGTCAGCCGCCCTTCCGTCTCGATCTCAAAAATCCCGTCCTCTATTATCTGCAGCGTCTGCGCGATGAGGCGCACCGCTTCGCCATTGGCAGCCACCGCAAGCGGCGCAGCAAGGCACTGGGCGCCAACCCGCTCGATGAGGTCGCCGGCGTCGGGGCCGCGCGCAAACGCGCGCTATTGCAGCATTTCGGGTCGGCCAGGGCGGTTTCGGCAGCCAGCCTTACCGATCTGCAATCCGTGGAGGGCGTCAGTGCCACACTGGCCAAGAAAATCTTCGACTTCTTCCATGCGGGCGGCTAGCGGGTGTAAGGGTGTTTCCATGTACAGCCTGCCCAACCTCCTCACCATGTTCCGCATCGCGCTGGTGCCGCTGTTTGCGATCGCCTTCGCCTTTCCCGGCCCTTCAGGCAAGCTGGCCGCCTTCGCGATCTTCGTCCTGGCCGGAGTGACCGATTTCTTCGATGGCCTGGCCGCACGCCGGCTCAAATCCTATTCCGATTTCGGCCGCATGCTTGATCCCATTGCCGACAAGATCCTCGTTGCCACCGCACTCATGATGCTGGTCGCCGGCGGGGCGTTTGACGGCTACAAGCTGATCCCGGCCCTCGTCATCCTGTGTCGCGAGATCCTGGTTTCGGGGTTGCGCGAGTTTCTTGCCGGCGTGCGCGTCAGCGTGCCCGTGACCTCGATTGCCAAACTCAAGACCACGATCCAGATGATCGCCATCGGTGCGATGATCCTCGGGCCCACCGCCAACCACGTGGTGCCAGGAGCTCTCGCCTTTGCCTATGTGCTGTTGTGGGTGGCAGCTGGGCTCACAGTCTATACCGGAGCGATCTACTTTCGGGCCGGGCTTGCCCACATCGACCCTGAACCGCGGGCCGAACGCAGTGACGGGCAGGAGCGCCATGGCGGCGCTGGAGAAGCGGTATGAAAGTACTCTACTTCGCCTGGGTGCGCGAAAGGCTCGGCCGCAGCGAAGAAGAGCTCAACCTTCCGGCGAATGTTCGCACGGCGCGCCAGCTGGCAGCCCACCTTCATGATCGCGGCGGCGCGTATGCGATGGTGTTTGGCGAACTTTCCACGCTCAATCTTGCGATCGACCAGGAGCACGCGACGTGGGACAGCGCGCTCGGAACCGCGCGTGAAGTTGCGTTCTTTCCGCCGGTAACGGGAGGCTGAGATGCACATTTCCATCCAGGAAGCAGATTTCGACAGTGCGGCTGAAGTCGAAGTCCTGACGGGTGGGCGCAGCGATATCGGTGCCGTGGTCAGTTTCGAAGGCCGCGTCAGGTCCGATGACGGCCTGACCGCACTGACACTCGAGCACTATCCGGGCATGACCGAAGGCGAAATCACACGCCATGTCGAGACGGCGCTGGCGCGCTGGCCGCTTGCCGGGGTCCGCGTCATTCATCGCATCGGACGTCTTAACCCCGGTGCACGTATCGTGCTCGTCATTACCGCGTCAGCCCATCGCGGTGCTGCGTTCGAAGCCGCCGAATTCCTGATGGACTATCTGAAGACCCGCGCTCCGTTCTGGAAGCGCGAGGAACGCGCCGGCGGCGCGCACTGGGTAGCTGCCAGGGCGGCCGATTTTGATGCCGCCCGCCGCTGGCAGATGACGACGAAAGCCTAAAGCTGGACCACCGACTTTTCGCGGTGAACATCGTCCAGATAATCATGCATCAGGGTCTGGGTGAGCCCGCCGGGCTGGAAATTGTAAGGCCCGATCTGGGACACCGGCGTAACTTCGGCTGCGGTGCCAACAATGAAGCACTCTTCAAAGCCTTCCATCTCCTTCGGCTCGATATGCCGCTCGACAACCGGTATCTGGCGCACTTTGGCCAGCCCCATCACCGAACGACGGGTGATGCCGTCCAGGAAACAGTCCGGGGTCGGCGTATAAAGCGTACCTGCCTTGACGAAGAAAATGTTGGCTCCGGTCGCTTCGGCAACGTAGCCTCGATAGTCGAACATCAGCGCATCGGCGAAGCCTTTGGCCTCGGCTGCATGTTTGGAAAGCGTGCAGATCATATAGAGGCCGGCCGCCTTGGCCTTGGTAGGCGCCGTATCGGGCGCTGGGCGTTTCCAGTCGGACACCGCCATGCGAATGCCTTTCATCTTGGTGGCAGGATCGAAATACGAACCCCACTTCCAGACTGCCACGCCGACATGGATTTTGCTGTGCTGGGCCGAGACTGCCATCATCTCAGAACCACGGAAGACCACCGGGCGCACATAGCCATCAACGATATCCTGGGCCTTTGCCGCCTCGTAGCAGGCATCGAAGATCTGCTTTGGTGTGAAGGGGATCTGCATCCCCAAAATCCGGGCTGACTCAAACAGCCGCTGGATATGCTCCTCGTGCTTGTAAATCCGTCCACCATAAATGCGCTCGCCTTCGAATACGGAGGACGCGTAGTGCAGGCCATGGGTAAGAATATGGGTCTTGGCATCGCGCCACGGCACCAGCCTTCCGTCATACCAGAGCGAGCCATCGCGATCGTCAAAGGGGATGATGTCGGCCATGAAATTCCTCGTCACGCATTGTTATCGGCTGCGGCTTGCCGGAATCTGCCGGCCAGCCTAAATATGTCAGCATGTCTGACGCAAAAGGTGCTGAGCCACGGCCGCAGGCCTTTCCTTTATACCTTCACGACGAGGCGTTAAAGCAGGGCGTGGACCTCCTTTTTTCGGCCTTCGCAGAGGTTTTTGGTGATGGCGATACGGTACTGAAGGCCGCCCGGCTCGGGCGCGCCCATCGTCGCGCGCTGTATTTCATCGCCCGCCAGCCCGGAATCACCGTGGCCGATCTTCTGGCCCGGCTTAAAATCACCAAACAGAGCCTGTCGCGGGTCATCAACGAGCTTCTGGCCGACGGCTATGTCGAGCGGCGAACCGCCGCAACCGACCGTCGCATGCGCGAGCTGCACCTGACCCCAAAGGGAACCGTGCTCGAGCAGCGCCTGTGGGAGGCGCAGCGTCCAAGACTGGCACGGGCGTTTCGCGAGGCCGGACCAGACAGTGTGGCAGGCTTCCGCCGCGTGCTCGACGCGCTGTCAACCGCCAGAGGAGAAAAACGCCGATGAGCCTTCCTGGCACGGCGGAAACGGCCCATCTGCTCGTTGTCGACGACGACGAGCGCCTGCGTGGCCTGCTGCAGCGCTACCTGTCATCCAACGGCTTTCGCGTCAGTGTCGCTGCCAATGCCGCCGAAGCCCGTGCCCTCATGAAGTCCATCGCCTTCGACCTGCTCATCATCGATGTCATGATGCCAGGAGAAACAGGGTTTGAACTCACCAAATCGGTACGGACGCATTCACAGGTTCCCATCCTCATCCTGACCGCACGCGGTGGTCCGGAGGATCGTATTGCCGGGCTGGAACATGGTGCAGACGACTACCTGCCGAAGCCCTTTGAACCGCGCGAACTGCTTTTGCGCTGCGAAGCCCTGATGCGCAGGGCTGCACCGCCGGCAGCAACCGCGATGCGGGAGGTCAAGATGGGCGATGCCGTATTTGATCCTGAACGCAGCGAACTTAAGCGGCGTGGCAAGCCCGTACGGCTGACTACCTCGGAGGCCGCGTTGCTCAAACTGTTCGCGGCCAATGCGGGCCGGCCCTTCAGCCGCGCCGATCTGTGCACCCGCCTCGGAGTGACGCTTGAGCGTTCGATCGATGTCCAGGTGACCCGCCTGCGGCGCAAGATTGAAGAGGATCCCAAACTGCCACTCTACATCCAGACCGTACGCGGAGTGGGCTATGTCCTTATTCCGGACCGGGTGAGCTAGACGTGTGGCACCCCCTCCGCGCGCTGCGCAAGGCGATGCCGCATCGCCTCTTTGGCCGCTCGCTCATCATCATCGTCGCGCCCGTCGTCCTGCTGCAGGGCGTGGTCACCTTCGCATTCTTTGCCCGCCACTACGACACCATGACCCGGCATATGAGCCAGGGCGTTGCCGGCGAGGTCGCTTTCCTCGTCAACCTTGTCGAGACCCATCCTGATCCCGCCACGCGCTCGGCCCTGCTCGACATGGCGGCGCGCAACATGGGCTACCAGATCTCGTTCCTTCCCGGACAGCATCTGCGTCTGCCGGTGCGTCACAGCGCCCCGCACATCAACGATATCCTGACGTATGCCTTCGAA
>JAGWRJ010000788.1 GCA_028869725.1 Alphaproteobacteria bacterium
CGAAAAAGTCCCGCCGCGACAGAGAGGGGGAGATTCTCATGATTACCTCCGCTGAAACTCAGGCGACATGAAGAGCAATGCGAGGGCCTCCTGCCGGGACTCCGCATGCGCGATCGCGTCCCGCGTTTCACGCGAAGCGGCCAGGCCCGCGACAATATCGAGAACGCCGAGGGGATGGCCTACGTCGCGGAAACGCTGCGCAAGCCGCCAAGAAACGTCCAAACGCAGCTTCATCGCTTCCGGCGCCGCCCACTCGCTTGTGGAGTCCGAGAAACCATTCGACCCGCCCGGCTGCCAGAGCGGCATGCCGAGCAGATTCTGCAGATGGAGGATCGGCCCGGGCTCGTCTGGTAAAAAATCCATGGCCCGCGCAGCGGCGAGGAGGAATTCGGCCGGCGTCCGAATTTTTGTCGCCGGGGCGCGCCAGGCGCGCTCGTCCTGAATGAGGGCGAGACTCACTTCCATGAGGTCGCCATCCGTATCGCGAAACTTCCTGGACAAGGCCTGAACCAGATCGGGCGGCGGCGCATCGGCGACGAAGTGCCTGGCAAGCTTCATCGCGATGTGATTGGCCGTTGCGGGATGGCGCGCAAGATCGAGAAGGGCGGCCTCCCCCTGGTCCCGCCCTCTCTGCGGATAAACTTTGCCAAGCACGCTATGCGGGCCTGGCTCGTGCCAATTGGCCTTGAAGACGAATGCGCCGGGTTCGCCAACTTCGCTTTCAGCTTCCGCAAAACTCCAGCCTGTGATGATACGCGCAAGTTCCGTTACGTCGATTTGCCGATAGCCGCCGACGCCGAGCGTGTGCAGCTCCAAAATTTCACGAGCCAGATTTTCATTCAGCCCCTTGCCGGACAGGCGACCTGCAGCGGCGTTCGGGCCGATGGAGCGTTGGTTGTCGAGGTAGAAGATCATCGCCGGATGCGACTCGACCGCCATAAGCATCTGCGCGAATTTGCCCAGCACGAACGGACGAATCGCTTCTCTCTCGAACGGCCCTGCCACGACGCGGATGAACTGGCCCTTGCTCACAGACACTGCGAAATGGTTCGACCAAAAGGCGACAAGCCGTTCGACAAAGCCGACGCGGGCCGAGAACGCCTTCCGAAACCGCGCCATCGCTTCGCCACGATAGAGTTTTTGCTCCAGGCTTGGACCTTGCGGCTTTGTCTGGCTGGCGCCCTGCTTTGCTGCGCCTGCTGCGCTTTGGTCGCTCGACGCGGAAGTGTCGATCGGCGGCTCCGTGGCGGCGCGCTCGCGCGCCATGCGCTTGTCTTTCTGGTCCAGAAAGAGCCGTTGCAACGCATCTATAGATGAGCCCAGCGCCTCGGGGGCGACCTCAGCGACTCCCGGGGCTTTCAGCTCACTGGCCAGCATGCCACGCGGATCGCTGGCGGCGAGGGCCAGATCGCCAGGCTTGGCTCCAAGGCCGAAGCGATTGAACGCGGTCACGACCGCCTGCGGATCCACCATCGCCAAAATGACGCCCTCGATTTGCTCTCAAGCTATCAGAAGTAGACGACGCTATACCTGAGCAGGGCCTGAACGACCTGTAACGCGGGCGGCGGCGGCGTTCTCGAACCTGCTTGAACGGGACGAGGACATGGATGAATAATGGCGCACGGCGGTCCGACACGGCGCGCAACTGTTGCAGCTCACCAGCGGTGACCCATGGCTGAAATCTCGAAAAGCGTTCGAGACACTTCTGAGGGCCGGGGATTCTTGACGGCGCTCAGGCTGATTTCGGCCGCCGCGCTACTCTTTTGCGTCTTGAGCGGGACTCGGGATGAATGGTGTGATTTGCGGCATTTCATGGGTTCTCACTTCGTGTTGCGCCCTTGATCGATTGGGAGCGAGGCCATAGCTTGACCGCGTGGCAAGAAGATCGATTTGGTCCCTGGGGAAGGGCGTACGAATTCTGGACGCAAAACAGATGGATGACCAATGGCTGATTTCGGCGGCGGCCATCGGGTCTGGTGTCTGTCCGGACTGCGGGAAGCGCTCGACGCGCCGATACGGCTGGCATGAGCGCCATCTAAAAGATCTGCCGGCGCAAGGCGCCCCTGTCGCTGTAAAGCTTCGCCTCCAGCGCTGGCAGTGTCGAAACGAAGCCTGCGAGCGTAAACGTTCACCGCGCTACTGCCCGAGGTCGCGGCGCGTCGAGCGTGCCGCACCGAGCGGGCCACCGAAATCATTTATCTTCTTGGCCATGGCGTGGGCGGGCGTCCGGGAGAGCGCTTGATCAAGCGAATTGGCATGCCGACCAGCGACGACACGATCCTGCGTTGTCTGAAACGACGGGTAAAGGCGCGCAGCTCGAAAGAGACGGCGCGGGTTGTGGGTGTCGATTTGCCTTTCAAGGCGGGACTCGCCCATTGAGTGATCTCAATGAGATAGCTGAGTCCACGCTCGGCGCATGCCCCATAGTGCACTGACGCTGACGAAGGATTCACTTGCGCGCTGAAACGTGCGAGTCCGGGCTCATGGCCCAGAGAGTCAGCATCATCCTTTGTGACGAAGACCGCGAGCGGCTGAAGGCGATCACCGCCGATCGCTCCCGGCCACTGAAACATATCCAGCGCGCGAACATCGTGCTCCATTCTGGCGATCGGTTGCCGGTTCTGGAAATCGCCCGGCGCGCTGGCGTCAGCCGTCCGGCGGTTTGGCGCTGGCAACTGCGCTACGCCGAAGAAGGCGTCGACGCCCTGTTGCGCGACAAGACCCGCAAGCCGGGTCGCGCGCCGCTCACGCAAAAGGTCATTGCGCGGGTCTTGGAGCTGACCTGTTCGCAGCCGCCCGGCGCCGCAACCCACTGGACCGGCCGCGCAATGGCGAAGGCCGTCGGCATTTCCCTGCGCGCCGTGCAGCGGCTGTGGGAAAAGCATCGCCTCCAGCCGCATCGCTTACGCTCCTTCAAACGCTCGAACGATCCGAACTTCGCCGAAAAGGTCGAGGATGTCGTCGGTCTCTACATGGATCCGCCCGCCCATGCCGTCGTCGTCTCCATCGACGAGAAGAGTCAGATTCAGGCGCTCGACCGCACCCAGCCGGGCCTGCCGCTGAAGCCGGGAAAATGCGGGACCATGACCCATGACTACAAGCGCAACGGCACGACCACCCTGTTCGCGGCGCTCGACATTCTCCACGGAACCGTCATCGGCCGCTGCATGCAGCTGCATCGCCATCAGGAGTTCATCCGCTTCCTCGCCGCCGTCGAGCGCGCCGTGCCGGCGGGAAAGATCATCCACGCCATCCTCGACAATTACGCCACCCACAAGCATCCGGCGGTCCTGAAATGGCTCGCCGATCATCCGCGTTGGACGTTCCACTTCACGCCGACATCGGCCTCGTGGCTGAACGCCGTCGAAGGCTTCTTCTCCACCATCACGAGGCGGAAAATCCGTCGCGGCGTGTTCAAATCCGTGCCCGAACTCGAAGCCGAAATCGCCCGCTACATCAAAACGCACAACAAATCGGCAAAGCCCTTCGTCTGGACCAAACCGGCGAAGGCCATATTCGACAAACTCGCCGACCTGCCTGAACCTTCCGTCTGAGTCAGTGCAC
>JAGWRJ010000789.1 GCA_028869725.1 Alphaproteobacteria bacterium
AGCGGCAGCGGGTAATTGGTTAAGACGGGGATCAGAAGCGGAACCGTGAGCATGCAGACGAAGGCCACGACCGGTGCCGCCCATGTCAGGCCGGAGGCCGTGTTCGGAATCGCAATATCCTTGTGAAACAGCTTCCAGAGATCCCGGTAAGGCTGAAGGAAGCCAGGCCCTATGGCACGCTGCACATTTTCCTGGAATTGCAGGATTATTCCCTGGATCAGCGGTGCAAGGAGCACAACTGTCAGGACCTGGCCGATCTGCAAGAGAATGTCGCGAGCGCTCATGTCGGCGCTCCCGACCACACTCCTACGGACGCCGCGTTCCAGCAGCCCGAAATGCAGCGCAGTCCAGCGCTGGCGTGGTCCCGATGGGCCATACCTTCCCACTCCTCAAAGAGGTCAAGAAGGAGTCATCAGCCCTCAGGGCGGTTATATGGCGAACCCCATCGCCAGTCGTAGACGCAACTTTATACCCGAGAAATCATATCCCTGCCTAGTCTGTCTTTGAGGCAGAGGGCGATTTCGACTTGGTCGCGCGTGGCCCCATTGACGAAACGATCGGATGGGCCGATCCTTTCTCCCCGATGGGGATGGAGCTCCCCCGAAACCGCCAGATGTTGGCTGATGGCTCCTACTGCGCAAGGCCGCGGTGGGACCAACTGTTTCTGCCGCCCCGAATGTATGGGCAAATAGATATGGCGGATGCATTCCAAGCAGTGGCCTCGACGTCCAATTTGTCGGCGGACAGGCCGACACTCAAGCCTGCAACGCTATTGCGGGTCTTCATCGGGGAACTCGCGCGTCACCATTCGTTGCCGCTCTATGAAGCCATCGTCTTGAAGGCACGCGAGATGCATCTGGCCGGTGCGACCGTGCTTCGCGGACCGCTCGGCTTCGGTCATACCAGCCGCCTTCATACGATGAAGATCTTGCGCCTATCGGAAGATCTTCCGGTCGTGATCGAAATCGTTGATGAGCCAGAGAAGATCGACGCCTTTCTTCCCGTGTTGGATGGGATGATCACGGGCGGCCTCGTCACGCTCGAGCAGGTGCAGATCCTCTATCACGGATCGGCCGAAACGCTGTCCAAAGCCGCTTCGGCAGGCTGACGCCATTCGGGCGGGACGCCCCAACGCACGCTGCGAGTCTTCTATGCTCATTTTGTGGCTCGTTCTGGGCCTTTTCTTCGGTATCGTGGCAGGAACGCAGGCCTTTCTCATTACCTATCGCGAATATGCCCAACATAAGATGGAACGCCATCGCCTACTTCATCACTCATTGTCCAGCGCATTGTTCGCAGGCGCCTTCTTCTTTCTCTCGACCTTGGCCGTCGGATTCGGAGTGACCTACGTCCTCGCGCATGACCACTGACAGAGCGATGAGGCGCAATTATCAGGAGCCGCCTCGACGGCAAGCCGGAGAGCAGCAGCAGATAGATGATGTGACCCGCGGCGGAACAGACCCAAACCGTTAGCAGATCAGGGCGCTCTACGACGGCCCTCTCGTCTTGGCGCTCTGGTTGCCGCTGTTCTGGCCGCTCGGCCACGCGGACCGTTAAAATAGGTGCGCGCCCAAGGATGGGATGACGCCACCAGCTCTTCCGGTGGCGCAAAGGCGACGATCTTCCTGTCGGCGAGAACCGCGACGCGATCGCAAATTCCAAATATCGAATCAAGATCGTGTGTGATCAGGAAAATCGTCAAATCCAAGACATCCCGCAGACGCCATATCAATTCGTCCAGATGCGACGCCGCAACAGAATCCAAACCCGAAGTGGGTTCGTCGAGAAGGAGCAAGCGCGGGTCAGTCGCCAAGGCACGCGCCAAGGCGGCGCGCCGGCGCATTCCGCCGGACAGCTCTGACGGATACCTTTCAGATGACTCTCTCGGCAAACCGACCATGGCAATCTTGGCACGGGCCAATTCATTGGAGAGATCAGCCGGCAAATCCGCGCCGCTGCGAAGCAGCCAGACAAACATTCTCCCGAACATTCAATGATGAAAACAGCGCGTCGTTCTGGAACACATCGCCCCAATTCACACCGAGGAACAACCGGTCTCGATCTGAGGCGTTGATGACATCCTTACCGAGTACGCGGATACTTCCCTTTTTGGGCCGGGAGAGGCCCAGAAGCATTCGCATGAGAATGGACTTGCCGGAACCGGAGGTCCCGACAAGGCAAACAATTTCACCCTGTCGAACCTCCAAGTCCAATCTGTCGTGCACGACCTCCTGGCGGATCAGTGTTCGTAGACCATGCACCTCAATGGCGTTCATTCCCGACGCCGTCCCGTTTTGCGATCGGATGCATCCTTGCGAGATAGGTCAGATGCTGTAGTACATCTTGAACT
>JAGWRJ010000790.1 GCA_028869725.1 Alphaproteobacteria bacterium
AATCGGCATTTTCGATCTTGTCGGGCATGCGTGCAGCGTGGGTGTGCAGATCGGCAAGCAAGGCAGAAAATGCACGATCAGAAAGGCCCTGGGCCTGCATCACCGATAAGGTAAGCTGCGCCGCAGGCATATTGCCTTGCACGCTGTAGCAATAAGCCCTGAGTCGGATCCAGAAGGGCGTCGAACTGTGCAGACGCCGAGCGGTAGCGGGGCCGCATATGGCCTCGGTCTGATTGGCGTATAGAAGAGCATCGGCTCTGGCCCGGTCGAAATCCGGATCGTGTGCGACCTCGGCAGCCAGGGCGAGTGTCCCCGCATCAGCCAAAAGGCCCGCGTCCAGCAAGCGGCGCAGGCGTACGGTAACAAAGGCATGGGAGGCGGTCCCCAGCGGCGCGACCGCTGTGGTCAGAAGCAGCCGCCGCGCCAGGGCGCGCACTGGTGCGACAGTGGTCGCGATGGGCAGCGCGTCCAGCAGTGCCTCCGCTTCCAGCTTGGGCGTCCCCGACCACAAGCTGACGGGCCCGAGCCCTCCGGCGTCAACTGCCAGGGTACCGGCCGGCGGGCCCTCGACTGCACCCAGGACGTGAACGCTCACCCCGCTGTTCACGGCCGGCGCTGTAGCCGGCGCCAACGCTGGCACGCCGCTCCTGGACGGGGGATGGGCGACGTCACCGCGCAAATGATGCGGCGCACTGCCCGGCACCGGACGCAGGGGTTGTGCCAGCGCGGGCCCTAGGATGAACAGCGAAACCGCAAAGGTGGCGGCGAAGAACGCCTTATTGGGACGGCCGATCATTGGTGAGCACCTGATGGTAGGCGCGCTGCGGCGGCGTTAGCGTGCCGGCGTACCAGGCCAGGAACCCGGCCCCTAGAACTGCGAGGATCAGAACGCCGAGCCCTATACGAATTGCCCAAGCCATGTGTTCACCCAAGGTTTGCGATCTGCGCGGCTCCGCCCCCACTTGTCCCCGCGCTGCCTCTTTCTGACGGAAACACGGGTGAGATTGCAAGTCCCGCTGGAAGCTTTCCGGCTCTACGTGTAAGGCAGAAATATGAGTGGTTTAAGGCGCACGATCGCCCTGGTCGGGATGATGGGCGTGGGCAAGAGTTCGCTGGGGCGACGGCTCGCGGCGCGGCTCAAGGTGCCGTTTCGCGATTCCGATACTGAGGTCGAGCTTGCCGCAGGCTGTACGATCACAGAAATCTTCGAGCGTTATGGCGAGGACGCCTTCCGCAGCTGTGAGCGCAAAGTGATCGCCCGGCTCCTGGAACTACCGCCCCTGGTTCTGGCCACGGGGGGTGGATCTTATGCCGACGCCGAGATCCGCGCGGCAATCCAGAAGAGCGCGGTTTCAGTGTGGATCAGGGCCCCGGTCGATGTCCTGGTCGAGCGGGTGGGCCGTCGGGACACCCGCCCCATGCTCAGGAACGGAGATCCGCGGGACATCATCGCCCGGCTTCTGGATGCCCGCGCGCCCCTGTACGGGCAGGCCGAAATCCATGTCGAAACCGATGACGGCCCCCATCAGGCCCAGGTCAACCGCATTTTGGCCGCGCTGGGTGAGCGCGGTGTCGTGGAGGACGTGTGAGAGAGATCATTCCCGTAAGTCTGGGAACCCGCAGTTATGACATTCATGTCGGCCCCGATCTTTTGCCCCGGGTCGCAGAGCTTATCAAACCGCTGGCGCGCGGTATGATCGCAGTCGTCACCGACGAGAATGTGGCCGCGCTGCATTTGCCGGGTCTTCTGCAGAGCCTGCGCGAAGCGGGCCTCTCCGTCGGCGCGCTGGTCGTCCCGGCTGGAGAAGCCAGCAAGAGCTTTGCGGAACTTGCGCGCGTGTGCGACGGCCTGCTCGATCTTGAATTGGACCGCAGCAGCCTTGTCATCGCCCTGGGGGGCGGGGTTATTGGCGATCTGGCGGGATTTGCCGCAGGCATACTCAAGCGTGGCATAGCCGTGGTCCAGGTTCCCACAACACTGCTGGCGCAGGTCGACTCCTCGGTGGGCGGCAAGACCGGGATCAATACCCGCCATGGCAAAAATCTTGTTGGTCTGTTTCATCAGCCCCGTCTCGTCATCGCTGATATCTCGAGTCTCCAGAGCCTGCCAGCGCGCCAGATGCGGGCCGGATATGCCGAGATCGTCAAATATGGTGCTCTGGGTGATGCGCGTTTCTTCGCCTGGCTCGAACAGCATGGTTCCGAAGCACTTGCTGGCGACCGTGCCGCATTGAGCCACGCAGTCGCCCAGTCCTGCCGCATGAAGGCCGCCATCGTCGGGCGCGATGAACGTGAGAGTGGCGAACGCGCCCTGCTCAACCTCGGCCACACCTTCGGTCATGCCCTGGAGGCCGCGTGCGGATTTTCCGATCGTCTCTTGCATGGAGAGGCGGTTGCCATCGGCATGGTACTGGCGTTTCGTCTGTCCGAACGCCTCGCTCTGGCGCCAGCGGGAAGCGCAGACCGTCTCGCCCGTCACCTTGCCGCCGTCGGGCTTCCCACCCAACTGTCCGCTCTGGCCCCAATCCGTACCGACGCCGAGGAGCTGGTCAGACTGATGAGCCATGACAAGAAGGTCAGTGCCGGCGCCCTTACCTTCGTGTTGGCACGTGGCATCGGTGAGGCCTTTACGACGCAAAGCGTACCGCACGCAGAGCTCCTCGCAGTGCTCTCGACGGATTGAGGGAACAGATCATGACAACGACCCTTGTGGGTACCGCAATTGCGATCGTGCTTCTGCTCGGGGTTTCTGGTTTTTTTTCAGGTTCGGAGACCGCCCTGACTGCGGTCTCCCGGGCTCGCATGCACCAGCTGGAGAAGGACGGCTCACGGCAGGCACGTGCCGTCAATCGCCTGATCGCCGACAAGGAGAACCTGATCGGGACTATTCTGCTCGGCAACACGTTCTTCAACATCCTGCTCTCGTCATTGGCCACATGGGCACTTGAACACCTTCTTGGTGGAGATGCCGTTGCCGTGGCCACGGGCGCGATGACCGTTCTCATTCTTATCTTTGCCGAGGTCATGCCCAAGACCCTTGCCATCGCCCGCACCGATCAGTTTGCGCTGCGCGTCAGTGGCGCCCTGAGCACAGTCGTCGCTGTGACAAGCCCCATCGTGCGCATGGTGCAGTGGATTGTCTGGCGCGTGCTCACCATGTTCGGGGTACGTCAGGAAGGCAGTGCCTCGATGGTGCCGGCGCATGAAGAAATCCGGGGCGCCGTGGCGCTGCATCATATAGAGGGCGCAATGGCGCGCGAACACCGCGACATGATTGGTGGCATTCTCGACCTGCGTGAGCTGCGGGTCGCCGATGTCATGGTCCATCGCAAGAACGTTGCCATGCTAGATGCGGAACTGCCGCGGGACGCTTTGCTGCAGGCTCTTCTGGATACCCACCACACACGTGTTCCGGTCTGGAAGGGCACAAATGACAATGTCATCGGCGTTCTAAATACCAAGGATGTGATGGCAGAACTGGTACGTCGCCAGGGGCGCCTCGAAGATTTTGATCTTCTCGCCCTGATGCACGACTCCTGGTTCGTTCCCGACACCCGCGGCGTAGAAGCCCAGCT
>JAGWRJ010000069.1 GCA_028869725.1 Alphaproteobacteria bacterium
CGTGCTACCAGTTCCTTGCCGGTGCCGCTTTCACCCATGATCATGACTGTCAGGTCCGTTTGGGTCAGGCGGGCGATGACGCGATAGATTTCCTGCATGACCGGAGAGCGGCCAATCAGGGGTAAGCGCTCTTCGCTGCCCTCGTCGGTGGGGGCGCTACGCTGCGTCTGTGGAAGTTCAAGCGCTCTCTGAACTACAGCTATTAACTCCTTAAGATCGAAGGGTTTTGGAAGGTAGTCGAAGGCGCCTCGCTCCGCCGCGGTAATTGCCGTCAGAATGGTATTTTGCGCGCTCATTATGATTACCGGCAGTTCGGGCCGGGTACGCTTGATACGGGGAATAAGATCAAAACCATTCTCGTCAGGTAGGACGACGTCGCTGATAACAACGTTACCCTCCCCTGCTGCCACCCAGCGCCATAACCCGGCCGCAGTTGAAGTTGTTCTTACATCGTATCCCGCTCGTCCAAGCGCCTGAGAGACTACGGTACGAATGGCTGCGTCATCATCGGCGACTAGGATCTGTCCGTTGGTCATGTGAGTTCTCGCGCTTTAGGAAGAAGGATGCGGAACTGGGTGCGTCCAGGGCTAGAATCGCATTCGATCACCCCGCCATGGTCACCTATGATCTTCGCGACCAGAGCTAGCCCCAGGCCAGAACCCCGTAGCTTGGTGGTGACAAACGGGTCAAAAATGTGGGGTAGAAGATCAGCGGGGATACCGGCGCCGTTGTCTCGAACGGTCACTTCAAGCGGTAGGCTGATGCTGCCGGGTCCGGCGCGCATTCGCATGCCGGGGCGATAGGCGCTCGTCAGTACGATCTCTCCGCCGTCCTCGGCGACCGCGTCGGCAGCATTGCGAACTAGATTGAGGAAGACCTGCACGAGACTGTCAAAATCCCCGAGAACAGGCGGCAACGAGGGATCGAAAGACTCGCTGAACTTGACATGACGCGCAAAACCAGAGATCGCAACTTTGCGAACGCGATCAAGGACTTCGTGGATGTTGACGGCGTTTTGCGCCGGTGCGTGGGTGTCCCCGAAGGCCTCCATTCGATCGATGAGGCCGCGAATTCGGTCACTCTCAGCACAGATCAGTCCAGTGAGGTTACGCTCTTGGACTGGCACGGCCTCTTCCAGAAGTTGGGCTGCTCCACGGATTCCAGCGAGCGGGTTCTTGATTTCGTGGGCCAGAACCGCAGCCATCCCGGAAAGCGACCGGACTGCGCCTCGATGCAGAATTTGACGGTCCAGCCGGTGTGCCAGCCCCCGATCCTGGAGCATCACTACGACCGCTCCCGCGGGCTCTGACAATGGAGTTGCCATTACATCCGCGAGCCGCTCGCCAAGTCTGGGCGTCGAAAGGTCAAGATCGCGCTCGCCAACTGTGGCACCGCGTTCACGCGCCTGCACGAGGAGGGAGAGTAAGGGCGAGCCAAAGGGAACCAGATCCGCGAACGGGTGCTTCAGCAACAGAGGTAGGCTTAGCCCAAAAAACTGTTCGGCCGCTGGATTGGCGTAGATAACCGCGTCATTGCTGCTGACCAAAAGCAAAGCTGACGGCAATGCCGCAGCGATGTGCCGGGCATACGATTGTTGCGCCTCTTCACTAGCCCGTCGGGACACTTTTGTGCTCACAAATTGGGCAATTTCAAAATTGATCATAAACTAGGCATGTGGCAACGCAAGCGGGAAATCTATGGGTGCGTTCAGGTGAACAGCATTGGCCAGACAGCCCCCGTGGACATGCGTATGATCCGCCAGTCACCCTATCCCGAGGGCTCTGGTTCGAACCGCTTTTAGGGTAGCCGCTACAGACATGCCCGGCGCTTCTGATAGAACCGGTCTGCTTAGCAGTGATGAGTCGCATGCCCTCTGTTGCCCTTCTGATTGTCTCGGCCGGAAAAGGTGATCGCTTCGGAGGTGGAGTGCCGAAGCAGTACCGTTCGCTCGCCGGACAGACGATCCTGCGTCGGACGATCCTTGCCCTCTCCGATGTTGCCGACGGGCTCATTCAGGTTGTCGTAGGTCCCGACCACCTCGAAAACTACGCCGCAGCGACGGCCGGCCTTGATCTACCAATGCCTGTGCTGGGAGGCGCGACGCGCCAGGACTCGGTGCGTAGCGGGCTCGAGTCGCTCAGCGCGAAGGCTCCCGATTTTGTGCTGATTCATGATGCTGCCCGCCCCCTGGTGACGCATGCCCTTGTGCTACGTGTCCTTGCTGCGCTTGAAAAAGGCGTCGACGCAGCAATTCCCATGGTGGCCATGGCCGATACCCTCCGACGACAGAATGCGGATGGGAGCTGGTCCTTGGTGCCGCGTGACGGCATCTGGCGGGCACAAACGCCTCAGGGCTTTCGCTTTGCCGAAATTCTCAAGGCTCACCGGGAATTCAAATCCCAGTCCGTCACCGATGACATGGCTTTGGCCGAAGCGGCCGGTCTTTCGATCGCCCGGGTGGATGGAGAAGAGACCAACATGAAGATCACGACACAGGATGATCTGGCGCATGCCGAGCGTCTTTTGGCTGGCGCCTATGAATTTCGAACCGGCTCTGGCTTCGATGTCCACCGATTTACAGAAGGCGATCATGTTTGGCTCTGCGGTATTCGCATTGATCATACGCATGCGCTAGAAGGCCATTCGGACGCTGATGCTGGGTTGCATGCGTTGACTGACGCAATATTGGGGGCCATTGGTGCGGGGGACATCGGTCAGCACTTTCCTCCGAGCGATGAGCGCTGGCGTAACGCCGCTTCTGACCGTTTTCTCGCACACGCAAATGACCTATTGCACTCAGCCGGTGGCCAGTTCGTACATGGCGACGTCACCCTGATCTGTGAACGGCCCAAAATTGGTCCGCATCGCGAAGCCATGCGGGTACGAATTGCCGAAATCCTCGGCATTCCGCTCGGGCGCATTTCCGTCAAGGCGACCACAACCGAAGGACTTGGCTTCACCGGGCGCCGTGAAGGACTGGCGGCGGAAGCTGTCGTTACTGTCAAGCTGCCTGCATGAGGCCAGCGTCGTTTATCGCCTCGCTCTTTGGGATCGGCTACATCCCATTTGCCTCCGGAACCTGGGCAAGCCTTGTGGCCCTCTTCCCTGCCTTTGGCCTAATGTACGAGGGCGGGCCTGGACTCTTGGGCCTGTCGGTGGGGGTGGTCAGCATCCTTGGAATCTGGGCGTGTGACGTCCACGTGCGTACGACGGGTCGTCATGACCCTTCGGAGTGCGTGATCGACGAAGTAGCTGGCCAATGGCTGGCTTGTATGGCCGCCCCCCTTTCCCTGCCCGGCTATGTTCTGGCCTTCGCTGCTTTTCGCTTTTTCGATATTTTAAAGCCTTGGCCAGCCAGTACCGCCGAGCGCGCGCCTGGCGGACTTGGTGTCATGATGGATGATCTGGTCGCCGGAATAATGGCGGCAGTCCTGATCGCGGCCATTCATGCGACTGGACTCGTATGAGACTGCAAGGAGGCACCTATGTTTACGTCATCCCAGCTGCGACTGGCTGAACGGGTTCTAGCCGAAGCTCGGGCCCAAGGCGTACGCATTGCCACCGCTGAGAGCTGTACAGGAGGCCTAATCGGCGCTCTGCTCACCGAAATCCCCGGCTCATCTGAGGTTCTTGATCGGGGGTTCATCGTCTATTCCAATCGCGCCAAACAGGACCTTCTTGATGTTCCCGGAGATCTCATCGCGGACATGGGCGCTGTTTCCGAGCCCGTTGCGCGCATGATGGCCGAAGGCGCGCTGGCAAATTCTCACGCCCATCTTGCTATCGCGGTCACTGGCATCGCTGGTCCCTCAGGGGGTACGCCGCTCAAACCTATCGGTCTAGTCCATATTGCTGCCGCCCGCGAGAACCGCTCCATACGCCATGAAGCTCATCGCTTCGGCGACATCGGACGGACTAATGTCCGCGTCAAGACGATGGAAGCCGCGCTTGAACTCCTGTTGCAGATGCTTTAGCGCAGAACGATACGTTTGCCGTTGATGCTGAGTCCGGTAAGGCCTGCACTCACGCGTCCCCAATCCGTATCAGCCCATAGTTCCACAGGAACGACATAGCGTCCCAATGGAGCGGATGGTGCGACAATATCAATGACGCGCGCGTAAATGGACGGCCAACGGTTCTTTCCCCGTAGCAGATTTGGCTTGTATCCAGCAATCTGCCGATAGTGGAGTGCACAGATATGCACCACATCGGTTTGGAGAGGAGCATGGGGTACCTGCTCTTCGTCGCGCAGATAAGTAAATGCGATATTGTAGCGTCGGCGTCCGTCGAAGACCCTTACTACAGTCCCACAGGGTTGCTGTGGCGTGGTCGATAGACCCGTCAGAATCGCGCCGATCGCACTCATCGGATCGATACCCTTCTCTTGTTCTTGCACGGACACCGGGTAGCGTTTGGTGTTATAAGGAGGATTGGCGAGCAATGTCGGCGGCCCGTACTGGTGAAACGAGAGCTTTACCTGCTGTATCTTGTCAGTCGAACGTCGGGCAAAGGAATCATAGATGAAGGGCGCGAGCGTAGATTGTGCAAGCCGGCCACTGACACCCGCATTGATCTGGGCCTGCCAGAAAACGCTGACAAATCCACTGGTGCTAAAATGGGAAGTCGCCTGGTAGACGCCCTTGTCAAATATCGCATGATATTCTGTGTGGCCAAACGGTACGAACCAGAAGCGCAATTCATAGGCAACATCGATCCGTCCGACCGCTTGCGGGGGCTGCGGCGCAGCCGGAACGGCTGCCATGGCGGTGGGCACCGAGGTCAGGGCTATGAGGGCCATAGCAGCCCACAGAATTTGTCGCATTTTTGCTTTCGCTAGTTCCTTCAATTGGCCACACTGCGGCAATTAGGAAAGACCAGCAGATGATTGTGGTTCAAGCGTGACCGAAAAAGTCGTTGACGATCTGGCATCACAAATTCGTTCCGGTGACAGACGGGCGCTGGCGCGCGCCATCACGCTTGTAGAATCCAAGCGGGCCAGCGATGCCCGGGATGCCGAGATTCTGCTGACTGGATTGTTGCCATACACCGGGCAGGCAGCCCGACTAGGGATTTCAGGGGCTCCTGGGGCCGGAAAATCAAGCTTCATCGAGGTGTTTGGCACGCATTTGACGAACCTGGGACACAAGGTTGCGGTGCTGGCGATTGATCCCTCCTCTCAGCGTTCGGGAGGCTCCATTCTTGGCGACAAGACGCGAATGACGAGACTGGCGCGCGATCCGGCAGCTTTTATACGTCCCTCCCCAGCCGGCACGACACTTGGCGGTGTTGCGCGCCGCACGCGTGAGGCGATGCTGCTGACTGAGGCGGCAGGGTTCGATGTCATAATCATAGAGACTGTCGGGGTTGGACAATCCGAAACGGCCGTTTCCGACATGGTGGACGTGTTCGTTCTTCTGGCGAGCCCGGGCGGCGGCGACGAACTGCAGGGCATCAAGCGCGGGGCTATGGAACTCGCTGATCTTGTGCTCGTGACTAAGGCGGATGGAGACCTCGCGGCCGCGGCCCGTAGGGCGGTTTCCGATTACCGCATGGCATTGCATCTCATGCGTCCGAAATATCCGTCCATCGCACCTGAAGTCATGGCGGTTTCCGCCCACGAAGGCTTGGCGATTGCTGATGCTTGGAAGGCTATGATGGCGTTACATGCCCGGCTTACGCAGGAAGGACATTTGCAACGGCTAAGACAGGAGCAGGCTCGTCGCTGGTTTTGGAATGAAGTCCAGAATGTCCTGACTGAGATGATTCTGCATGATCCGCGCAGCGCTCTCGCCGCCAAGCGCATTGAGGCCGATGTCATGGCCAGCCGTCTTCTCCCGCATGCAGCTGCACGGGACCTTATAGATACGTTCCAGCGCCCCTGAATGTCATGCGCTGTTGGCAATGAAATTCTTGACCACCGGATAAATGTCACGCTGCCAGCGCCGGCCTGAAAAGACGCCAAAGTGTCCAACATCTGCCTGAATGTGATGGTGCTTGCGCGATGGTGGCAGCGAACTACATAAAATGTGGGCAGCTCGCGTCTGACCTACACCGCAAATATCGTCACGCTCACCCTCTACCGTGAGTAATGCGGTGTTCCTGATTGCGGCAGGCTCAATTCGTTCGCCCATCCAGAAAAATCGCCCAAGCGGTAGTAGAAATTCCTGAAAAACGCGTTCGACCGTTTCAAGATAAAATTCTGCTGGCAGATCGAGTACGGAAAAGTACTCATCATAAAAATCGCGGAGCGCCTTCGCCTTCTCGCTGTCACCACAGGCGATTTCACTGTAGAGATCGACATGGGCCTGCCAATGTCGGAGTGGGTTCATCGAAACAAATGCTCCGACCTGCAAGAAACCTGGATAAACTCGGCGCCGAGCCCCAGGATAGCGGTACGGGACAGTGGAGATCAGGTTGCGCTCGAACCAGGCAATCGGATTTGCGGTCGCCAGTTCATTGACAGTCGTAGGATTGATCCGGGTGTCGACTGGTCCGGCCATCAGGGTGAGACTGCTGGGTTGGGCGGGATGACTGGCTGCTGCCATAACCGCAACCGCGGCAAGGGCGGCGGGACAGGGCTGACAGACCGCGACCACATGGGTATCCGGCCCCAGTATCTCGAAATAGGCGATTAGTTGAGCGATATAGCTGTCTAGGCCAAATGATCCTTCAGATTGCGGAACGTCCCGGGCATTACGCCAGTCTGTTAGGTACACATCATGATCCACGAGTAGGCTCGCGGCTGTGTCGCGCAGCAGGGTCGAGAAGTGGCCTGCCCAGGGCGCCACCAGCAGCACGCGGGGCTGGGAGGATACGCCTTCCTTTCGAAAATGCAGGAGCTGGACGAACGGATGCGAATGAACCGTTTCTTCGTGCACTTGAACAGAGCTGCCGTCGATTTGAACGCGTTCGATCGCAAAATCAGGACGATCATGCCGGAGACGAAAGCGACTCAGCATTTCTGCAGCTGCACCAACACTGCGAAGACCATGCTCC
>JAGWRJ010000791.1 GCA_028869725.1 Alphaproteobacteria bacterium
CCACCAATGAACCGGTCTGCCAGATCGGCCAGCCTGTGGCTCTGCGCGCGGGCACGGTATTACGCATTGCCATTGGCGCACGCGCACTTGCACAGGCCTTCAAAGAGGATGCCAGCTGCGGCCAGGTGATCGCAGACATCAGGATGGTCCTTGGCAGAATAGAGCGGCGTCTGCGGACAATGTGAATGCACCGAGCGACGCCGCCTCAGTCGCAAACCACAAGGCCGCCCTTAACCGGGTTGAAAGCATCGCCGGTCAGGGCGGGACTGTCGCCGTTGCACAGAGTTCAGCGCTGGGCCAACTGCGCGCGAAGCAGGTGTGCCTGGACCAGCCTTTCTGCGCGGTGGGCAGTGTTGCGCAGACAGGCATCGAGGCGGACCTCGCGCTCTAGATCAAGGCGCTGATCCGGAGAGCCACACACGCGCCGTGCTGCAAACCGGATTCGCGCATAAGCGGCCTGACGTCCTGCGGGTTTAGACAGATCCAGATCCGAAAGGTTCACGACCGTGGACTTGATCGCGCCGCGCGCGTCGGTGTGTACCACGACCTGTGCCGCATTGGCTGATGCCGTGAGCGATAGTGCAAGGCCAGCGGCCAATACCGCTGCAAGATAGACCCTCATGCCCCTCTCCCAAAGAGAACAGAGCCGCATGCTGACCCATGGGACAAGGGCCATTCGACCGCAATGTGGCTGGGCGAATTGGGCTAAGACGCATGTATGTGCGATCACATGAGGCCCGAGGATGCTCTCGCATGCGCTATGCAACGGGGCTGTACAGCATTGGTGGTTCCGATCATGCTTCTGCGCATGCAGGTTCAAGAGCGCTGTAATCCAGGACAGTGCTGCAGATCGGCTCGAACCGAGCCAGAGCGGCTGCGGCCGAACGACGTCAGCCCTGCGTCCAGGCGTTGACGGCGGCCGGTAGGGGCGGATAGCCGCGGCAGAGATCGGACAGTCGCGCAACGAGGTTCGTGATTGCCGATTTGGTCGTGTATTTGAGGGAAAGAATGATGCCGTTTTCCTCCGGCGGGTGTCGCAGGAAGTGCCCCAGTGGTACGGTCGACGCCCCCTCGCAGGACAATTGCCGACATATGGCGTCGGCCTCGAGTTCGGACGACAGAATCAGGGCGTAATGCGTTCCCCCAGGGGGAGTGGCAAAGGGCTGCTTCTTAAACTGCGCATCAAGCTGGCTGCACAGCCAGTCCATCCGCTCCGCATAGGCGCACCGCACATCTTTCCAGTGTGCTGTGAGTTCGTCGCGTTCGATCATGTGCGCAATGGCTTCTGCAATCTGAAGCATGGGAAGCTTCTTGGTCCTGAGGGACATCTCGCTGAAATGGCTGACAAATGCGTCCGGTACGATCAGATAGCCCAGTTCCGTCCCCAGGCCGAGCGATTCCGAAAGACCGCCATAATAGATTGTGCGTTCCCGCCTGTCCTTGGTGAACAGGGTCTCGCAAGCCCGACCAAGACGCAGGAGAGGATGATCGACGTCATACTCGAAGATGATGGCGTTTTCTGCAGTCGCGCGTGACACGATATCTGCCCGCGCACTTTCGCTGACGCAACTACCGAAAGGGAACACTGCGGACGGCTGCACGAACAGCACACGGGCCGGCGGCAGATCAGTGGCTGACCTCGCAAGCGCGTCTGCGTGACGGCCAACCGGGTAGATGTGCGCACCTACGAGCTCAAGTGCCGACACCACACAATCCAGTACCGGTTCGAGCAGCTTCACGGTGTGTCCCGGATCGATGAGGACACGGGCAATGAGATCAATTGCAGCTTCAGGTCCAGCAACAGGAATAACCTGGTGTTCGTGGCATTTGATGCCGCGGGTGAGAAGGACATGTCCGCACACCGCCTCGCGAAAGCGCTTGAATAGCAGCCGGTAGTCAGATGATTTCGTGACCGCGATCCGTTCCTGGCTGCCAAGAAAAAGCTTTGCGAGCTTGTTGCCCAGCTGCGCGCGCGGATAAAAGGATGCTGACACCGTATTGAGGCAGAATGGCGCTCCATCGGCATGGCGAATGATCGTGGTACGCAGATGCCGTTCAGCGCGTGCCGCAACACGTATGGTGGTGTTGGCCGACGGCAGTATCGTATTGGATGGGCTCGCTCTGACCGGAAGGATTACCCTTGTACCGCGCCGCGTGTTGCCCGAAATGAATCCGTCGTTGCGCAGTAGGGCATAGGCGGCAACCACAGTATTGCGCGCGACCCCTAGATGATCGGCGAGTTCCGAACTGGTTGGCAGAAGAGCATTGAAGGGCAATTTGCCCTTCAGGATGGCGTCGCGAATGGCATCTGCGATCTGACGGCGAAGCGGTACTGTGCTCGTTGCATCGACGCACAGACAGCCGAGCGCTGCAGGCACGTCCGTCTCCACGGAAGCACGGAGTCTGGGAAGCGCCGATATGGTGCCGGACTGTCTGGAATTCTGTGTCATCGCCGTGTGCTGGCGCCCGGAAGACGGGCTAAGGATGGCGGTCTCTAAGGAACATTTTGAAATAAAGCAAAC
Organism: Alphaproteobacteria bacterium; assembly: GCA_028869725.1. Classification (GTDB taxonomy): domain Bacteria; phylum Pseudomonadota; class Alphaproteobacteria; order Micropepsales; family Micropepsaceae; genus Rhizomicrobium. The sequence continues at coordinate 2,523 of JAGWRJ010000791.1, forward strand.
GTTATACCGTATACGGCAGCATAAAATTATGAGATCGGTCGCATCTGAGACAGTTTCAGCCATCTGCTGCGGTAGCGCGAGGCAGTACGTGTGGGCCATCCGCATATCGCAGGAGAATTCAGGAGAGGTCGTTTGTACGTATGCAGATCTGGGAGATGAGATGTGAACCTGCGGCCAGAGCCTGCACCAGCGGCGCTTCTTGGCGCGCCGAGGATGTACCAATGGCCAGGATCTGCGGGCGTCGAGGGCGCATAGACCCGCGTATCGCGCAGCGACCCTGCTGGGCCAGTGAGGGCGTGTTGCGATCACAACCTCTCCGCCGACAAAAGGTAACCGCGCCTTTACCTCAAGAGGATAAGAGGGGAGCAACCGCGGAAGGAACAGCATGCGATCCGCTCCGACCCTTGCTCTGA
>JAGWRJ010000792.1 GCA_028869725.1 Alphaproteobacteria bacterium
CATTGGAAAATGGTGGCTTCTGTCGCCATGATGGGGCACAGCAAGGTGCCGAAGATGTCCTTACAAAGCCAGATCGGCTAATCGCTCAATTTCTGTCTGGTATGGCGACGTGACAAATGGTATAACACTGGAGTTTTTGTTATACATTTCGTCACATGCCAGAAAAGACCATGCCGACCAGCCAGACCGATCAAGCCCTCAAGGTCCTAAAGGTGCGCGGCATCGCGCGGCTCGGTGAGCTGAAGGCTGCCGGTGTGGCTCAGGAGACGGTGTCAAGACTCGTGCGAAGTGGGCAGGTGACACGTCTTGCCCGTGGCCTCTACCAACTTCCCGGCAAAGACCTTGGTAGCGCGCACGGCTACGCCGAAGCCTGCAAACTGGTTCCCAAGGGCGTGATCTGCCTTGTTTCGGCGCTGCAATTCCACGAGCTGACGGTGCAGCTTCCTCGGGTGATATGGGTGGCTATCGAGACTGGCGCGCGCACCCCTCGTGCTTCCTATCCGCCGATGAAATTCGTGCGCTTTGCCAGGCAATCCATTTCACAGGGTGTTGAGAAGCATAAAATCGAGGGCGTGACCGTCCGCGTCACCGATCCTGCCACGACGATCGCCGATTGCTTCCGCTTCCGGCGCAAAGTCGGGATCGATGTGGCACTCGAAGGGCTGCGGGAGGCGCTCAAGCACCGGAGAACATCGGCGGACGCCATCATGAAAGCGGCACAACGCCGCCGCATCTGGACAACGCTGCGGCCTTATCTCGAAGCGATGCTTGATCATGGCTGACAAGCCGAGCGATATCGCCGCATCCGTGCGCCAACGGCTGCTCAATCTCGCGCAGAAAGATGGAAGCGACTTTCAGCTCCTGCTCATCCGGTACGTCCTCGAACGCTTGCTCTACAGGCTGAGCCAATCACCGGTGCGGGACGAATTCGTTCTCAAGGGCGCCATGCTGCAAGCCATCTGGCTGGAGAACCCGTTCCGCCATACCCGTGATCTCGACCTCCATGCACGAGGCGCGAGGACACCGGTCGTGTGCTGGCCACTTTCCGCGTTGTCCTGGGAACTGAAGTACACGACGACGGCGTCATATTCGACAGCGCCACCCTTCAGGCCAAACCCATCCGCGAGAATGTCTCCTATGGCGGCATCAGGATGACGACCACGGCTAGGCTCGGCAGTGCCCGCATTCCGGTTATCGTCGATGTCGGATTTGGCGATGCCATCACGCCACGGCCAGACAACGTCGAATATCCTTCACTCCTCGATCTGCCCAAGCCACGGCTGATGGTGTATCCGCGCGCCACCGTGGTGGCCGAGAAATTTGAGGCGATGGTGTCGCTCGGCCTGACGAACAGCCGCATGAAGGATTTTCATGACGTGGCGGTGATGGCCTGCAACTTCGAGTTCGACGGTCCGGAGCTGACCAAAGCGCTTGCGGCGACGTTCCACCGCCGCAAGACCGTGTTGCCCAACAAGCCGCCAGCTGCCTTCACGGAAGCCTTCACCAAGCGACCCGAAACCGTCGCGCTTTGGAGAGCCTTTGTGGAACGCGAATCGATTCACGAGGACTATTCCGATCTTGATACCGTCGTTGGCCTTCTGCGCGAGTTCCTGTTGTCGCCGGCCTCGGCAGCGCTTGGAGATGCAGACTTCCCCAGGCGATGGCTGCCACGCGGACCATGGTCGGCATAGCGCAATATTGTGAACGGCAGCGTTGTCGCCGAGCGTCGTATGGGCGAAACGGGGCGCCATGCTGGCTCGACAGATATGTCGGAATTGGCGAAGTGGATCGACAGAAGTGGAACGACAACGGTGCGCACGTGCGAGATCGAAGAGTGACTTAGAGGGAGACATTTCACGTTTCTTCGCAAGAAAACTTGACGGCGAAGGAGACGGTTTCCGGCTTGTGGCCAATTCAGTGGACAGGGGATGCGCGCCAGCGACCCAGGCGCCGTCGGGGGGAGCCTGATTGGGTGGTGTCGGTGCTGGCGCGCAATTTCGCATTCGATGCGTCTTCGCGGTGAATGATGAGAGCGATGCGACGCCATTGCCCGGCGACGATCACATCTCCGGCAGCCTGTGCCGCATCGGTCTTCGCCACGGCCATTGCGTAGGCCTCGGCGCCAAATTCGCGGATCATGGACAGCGCGACCATGGGCGCTTCCACGCGATTGAGATGATCTTTCTGAGTTGCGTCATCAAGAAGCGGAGGAAGCGTCTCTTTGCGCTTCTTCGCCCGTGCCGCAACCCGGTACCAGCCCAGCGTGAACATGCCGAAGGCCGCACCCGAAAGTTCGTAGCACAGCTTTTCCTGTGCTCCTGCGAGCACGCGGCGCGCCTTCTTTTCGAGGGTGGCAATATCGTGGGCGAGGCGGTCGTGCGGCAGATCCTGAGACTCGGTCGAACCGGGAATTTGATGGGTGCTGCCATCGCTCCCGCTGAGCGCAAAGGCCGGGCTTGATGTCCGGGGTTCTGTCGACGGGTCCCAGTAATCGCGCTGCATGGCGTTCAATCCAATCTGACCGTGCTGCTCCTTGTGACGCAATAATGAGATGACTTTTCGGGCGGCGCCCATTCGTAAATTTCCCGTAGGACGGGAACCGGATTCATATCTTAGTCATCATCTGCAGACTGGTGCCGCGCAGCTCTGCGTCCTGGGCAATACGGACAAGATCGGCAAGGCAGCCGGCCTCAAGCTTATCCAGGATTCTTGCGCGGTGGACCTCGACCGTGCGGGGCGAGATGCCGAGCTGA